>JAHIKF010000185.1 GCA_018897875.1 Pseudomonadota bacterium
CCTGCCGAACGCCTATTTTATCTCGCTTGGCCTCCTGACTTTAGCACCTGGGAGATAGCTTAACCATCCGAACCGCCGGGTACGGACCCGTACGCCCGGTGGTGTGACAGGGAAAGCCCGCAAGGGCCTACCTATGTCGATTTGGTGCGCCAGGCACGGCGCCCCATAAAGAAAGGGAGTTTTTTGAGAGGATGGTCTTTTCCATATTCGTTCCATAGCTTGTATTTTCTAAAGGCTTTGCTATTGGCAAGCTGTGTGTGCCACGAGCGCGCTTGGTGTAAGGCGTGCGCAACTGCGCGAGAGATGGGGGCGGGGCCCCAGAGCCGACTTGCAGGCGTTTCTGAAATTTCCCTTGCTTTTATCCACCAAGCAATTATTATTGATTCACCTCCCCCAAGACCCCCATCTCGCGGGTGGAGGTCAAATAAGGCCGACCTATGTCCCTCCCCATGACACCCAGGTCGGCCTTTCATTTTGGGCATTGCTCTGCCATCGGGCATTGTTCATGGCTCTCCCTCTCACGATGGTATGTCCATGTAGCTAGCACTTTCCCTCTATCTCACCATTACCGGGCAGTAGTGGCGTCGGTGCCTTAGGCGTCCCAGCCAGATAACATCGGGTCGCCGGGAGATTGGTATGCCCGAAATCTGGGAAATTGATTTTACGCCTTAATTTGTGGTAACGTGCCCCGTACGAGAAGGATTTGGTTCGCCAGCACCCGTAAGGGGTTCGGCGCACGCCACAAAGGAGTGGAGCGGGATGAACAAGTCGCAACTCACCGAGGCTCTGGCCAAAGCTGAGAACATCACATTGAAGAAGGCAGAGATGGTGGTCAACGCCATTCTTGAGAACATGGCGGATGCCCTGGTGCAAAAGGAACGCATCGAAATTCGCGGCTTTGGAAGTTTCAAGGTGAAATTTTACAAAGGGTATAAAGGCCGCAACCCGAAGACCGGTGATCTCATCAAGGTGGACGGCAAGAAATTGCCCGTTTTCAAGGTTGGCAAGGAACTGCGGGAACGCGTCAATCGCTGAGCCGTTTTCACAACCTAGTTGTGTTAGATGGGGAGATAACGGTGCCCTCAAAACTATTTTTTAATGCGGTGGGAGTTTGCCGCATAATTTCGTTTAATATGATACCACATCTGCATCGCATGGTGACCATACTGGTCTGCATTTTGTGTATTATCAGCGTTACCGCAAGAATAGCCTCAACTCAGCAAGAGAATAAAAATGATATTCCCGATGGCTGGGCGATATTTCCCCGGATTGGGATTTCCGTAGAATATGGTGGATATATAGTCCAGCAAGATAATTACACCAGCCTGTTGCGACGGCATTTGGAAATGGACCTTCTTCAGTACCGCCGCCATATCTTCTATCTTGAGTTTAATGAAAGGTTTTTTCTGGGGGTGCCCGGTAATAAGTGCGAATTTAATTTGATGAAGTACGACATTGCGCTGCTGGGGTACCGTTATGATTTTGGAGATTATTATCTTGGCCTTCTCCTGCATCACCAGTGTAACAACATTATTACTTCACAAACTTACCAGAACGACATCGACCGGGAAAGATCTAATACCTATGATTTGGGGATAGAGTTTTTAACCAAGAATATGCGGACGGGTATGAAAAACCGCGGTATTAATTTTGACTCCCCTAATAATTTTGAATTTTTAGGGCGCTTAGGCGGTAAATTTTGGGTCAGTAAAATACTATCTGCGGAAAGGATTAACCTGGATTGGCTCATCGAGGGCCAGGTACGCTATGATATATTTCGATACAAGCGCTTGGTGCCTTACATAGAGGTGACAGGAGAGGCACTGTTAGGTCCGGTTACCAGGTTGGCCCCATCAGTAGAATTTGGCACCCGCTATCATCTCTCCAAGATGGATGTCACCCCCTTCTTTAAGTGGAGTCGAAACCAGGAAGCCTTGTTGGTAACTCATACCCCTATCCAAACACCCTTCATAGCAAAGAATTACCTTTTGGCAGGAATCAGGCTGGAGACTCTTTTGGATGCGGATAATTTTAAGGGTCCCGAAGGTGAAGGGCTACAACTTTTCCCAGAAACCCACGGCCAGGCAGGTTACGCCCTTTTCTTAAATAATCCTAATTTTAAAGGTAATGGCTTTTTGCAGGTGGATTTTGAGGCATTGCGTTGGAAGCCATGGACCATTTTCTTTTATACGGGAATGAATTACAATACTGGCCATGAGGATTTTAGACCGGAAAAGGTAAATTACTGGATCCAATACGGACTTACCTACGGGTGGGACAAGTACTTTGTTGAGGGCTTTGTGGTAAATAACTGGAAACTTGATAGCTTTGTGTACCGGGGGACCTCTGAACGAGCCAACCTGGGGGGTTTGCGCGCGGGTACCAAGGGAATGAAGCCTGGTCACTACAATGATGGAATCTCTTTTGAGGGTCCAGAGACTTTCCAATGGCTCAATAATTGGAATGCTCAAGGGAGTGTGGGCCATTATTTTCAGAACCGTGACTGGCAGTATCTCTGGGATTTAGTGGCCCAGGCGAGATGGGATGTCCTGCGCTGGCACTTTATAGTGCCCTATGTTCAGGCTGAGGTAAACTGGATGGCAGGCGGAGGCCAGACCAAGAATGTGGTAGAATATGCTGTTGAACCTGGCCTACGCTTCCACGGGGTTTTGGACCTGGCCCTTTATTATCGCTTCCAACATCGAGAGAATATTCATTTTTTCGGGGGGCCTTCCGAAAATGAAAATTTAATCGGTATCAAAGCATTATTTTAAAAAATTCGGGCCGGCCCACCAGGTGGAATTTCTGCGCAAAATCAGGCAATGAGGAAATTACAACTATCTGCCCCGATCCGAAACTTATCCCAGAACCAAAACCCTTCCATATCCAGATCTCAGCCTTCTTGGCCTGAAGGATCCCTTCCATTCCCGCCAGTAACCTGGCGTTCCCCTACCACCGCCATCTGAAATCTTCCTCCCCACAGATGTCGGTGCTTGATAAGGTGGCATTTTTCCGGGGAAGGTGATAAGTGTCGATCATGGCAAGCTTAGCGATGCTCGGGGCTTGGGGTCTCGTCCGGTTGTGGCAGGGCGTGGCGGTGAGATTCCCCACGCTACTCGACTCAAAATAAATTTTAGAGGTGCTTATGGCTGAAAAGAAATGCCCTTCCTGTAGCTCCCAGAGGTTCTATGTCAAAGACCCCCAAGACGAATACGAATTTTATGAGTTCGACGTTAAGGGAGGGGAACCCGTCTTAAGTCCAGAGACTCCGGAGACACACTGGTCGAACATTGGCGAGGACACGGAAACCTATTGCAGTAGGTGTGCCTGGCACGGCAAGTTCAAGACCCTGAAGACCACCGGCTAAGCCACACCTTCTTTGCAGCGAATTATCCACAGGATATCCAGCCTTCTTGGCCTGAAGGATTCCTGCCAATCCCGCCGGTAAATTGGCGTTCCGCTATCACCGCCATCTGAAATCTTCCTCCCCACAAAAGCCCGTGCCAGATAACAATATCAAATCTGGTATTTTTCCGGATAAGGTGATAATTGTCGATCATGGCAAGTGATATGGCAGCGATACCTCACTGTTGATTGAATTGGTTTATTGGTATTATATCGTCCCATTCCTGGGCACTACTTAATGCTTTCTCAATGGAAATCGACAGTATCCTTTTCTTTGGTAAATGTGGCAACTTGTTGCCGACCGCAGCAATAGAAGGTGGCCTGAAGCACTTCAAAGAAAAGTTCGGCCCTGAAAATTTCGGGGTGGACCTCCACCGAGGTCCCGCATTTTTCGCATTGGGCCAAGTACTTACCGGTGGCGGAAATCCTGGATGATGTCATCGCCATCCCTTTTGCCGCGGCATTGCCGTAAAAAAGATTATGGTGCCTGACTTTCCGCTGCAATAAGGCAGGGGGTGATCCCGGCTTTCAATAAACGCGTTTCGGCACCCCGGCATAGATAGACATTATAGCCTGGTACCCAGGCGGCCCTTTCCCATTATCCAGCCTGGATTTTACCCACGCCGTAAGCACGGCAAACATTTCGGCCCACTCCTCGGTATGGTCTTGGCCGGTATAAAGATGCGCCAATTCATGGCAGAGGGTGGATAGTCGGCATCCTGGAGGATAAAATCGGATGGACCTCTGCCGGTGGTCGGCCTCCGCCATGAGCACCGAAGACTTCAGCCGATAAACGGCAGGATTGGCGTCGTTCTCTATCTGAACCGGCGGAAAGCCGAATGCCGTGGAAATCATGTGGCACCAGGACTCGATCTCCTGGATTTCTCGAGGCCGGATCAGTTCCCGGCTGTATTCATGGCACCGGTCGCACCACACCTGGCCGTCAAAAACCAGATCCCCATGGGAAGCCGGGTCCAGTAGGGCGCTGCATTTGGGACATTTTATCATCGGGCCTTCGAATACTCTGGTAGATCGGAAGGCATCGCGGTATGTTCCGGTTTCTCCGGCTCATCCATGCGGCGGCCCCCAAAGCAGGTATTCTATCGGGTAGTCAAGGGTAAGCCAGGGGGCCTGCCGCTCCAACGCCGCCAATCTTTCCTTTAACTCTGCGACCTTAACCTTCCAGGCGCTATCGTCCGGATGCTCTTTAAGGGCCGCCTCCGCCTCGTGCAGGGCCTTCCGAATCTTCTCGTACTCCAATAACAGGGGCTGGTCTTTCTGTCGGAAGATCTGATACTCCAACAGTTCATCGGCATCATCAAAGAAAAACATGCTCATGGTGGCCTCCTGCAATGCAGGGGGGTCTTAAGCCCAGGTGTAAGGGGAATGTAAGGATCAAATGGTGACGCCATACGGTTAAGGAATTTCAGATATTTCCCAGAGAACATGCCCCATCGTCACCTTCGTCGATGGGCTTGCCGTCAAAATTAATTCTTTCCCCGGACTCATCCAGGGTCAGGATTTCATAGGTCTCATCCCAGAGACCCCACCGCGTATTCGTCCCAAACGAGATGGCCCCCCTACCGAGATTGTGGCAAACCACGATTGCGCCCGGTTCTCCCGAAGGCCCCCGGAATTGGTAACTGGAGATGAGAGCCTCGCCTTGTTCGGCGACAATCTTTTTAATAACCTCAATCTGGGCGTGGCCGGTGATACCCAACGCGGCCAATTCCTGGTGTAGGTCAACCTGAGTCAGCCGGTATTTTTCCCAATAATTTAAAAGCATTCCGGTTAAATTCCTCCGTGTCTGGACCCCGATGACGATCTAATTTCGTTTAATCTTAAGATTATAGTGTGCAGCAAGAATTGTTCCTGAGAATGTGGTTCTGGCTTTTTCCGGCAAATTTTATTTGACAAAAATTCCGCTTTATGTTTTTAGTCTAATATCTGACCCCTAAATGTCTATTAATTATACAGTCTGGAGGGATTATGGCTTCTCCTCTAGTTCGACCTAAAGATCATTCATCGGCACCCGACCAGTTTTTCCTGCGAATTTTTGACAGCTTTGCCGACCCGTTGGCCGTCTACGACCAAAATTATCAAATCCTTAAGGCAAATCCGGCCCTGTTAAAATTCTATCAGCGTTCCGCTGAGCAACTGCTGGGCAGTCACTGCTACAAGATTTTTCATGGCCGCGGCGCCGTTTGCGATGAATGCCATGTTCAGCAGGTCTTCAGGACCGGCGAACCCCAAAGGCGGGAGATGCTCATTTCTTTGCCGGACGGCAGCCAACGATATTTCGAAGTGCATGCCTACCCGGTGAAAGACGCCGGAGGGGCCACGATCCAGGTCATTGAGCACGGCCGGGATGTTTCCCATCGCAAAGCCTTGGAATTGCAGATCAAGACCTCGGAGGAAAAGTATCGCACCATTGTGGAACTGGCTCACGAAGGCATTTTCATGGTGGACCACGAGGGCAGACTTACCTTTGCCAACCGGTTTTTGACCGAGATGCTGGGTTATGAGGCCCGCGCAATAATCGGGCGGTCGGTTTTCGACTTCATGATTGAAGAAAAGGACCGGGAACTGGTCCAGAACCAATTGGAGCGGCGTCGCAACGGCTTGTCGGATTGTTATGAACTCTCCCTGAAGCGGAAGGATGGTTCCTCCCTTATGAGCCTGGTTTCGGCGGCCCCGTTCATGGTCAACGGCACTTTTCTGGGGTCCATCGGCATTGCCACCGATATCAGTCACATAAAACAGGTGGAAAGAGAACTGCGCTCCGCCAGTCAATTTCGTGAGAAGATTATCAACGGCATCACTGATAACCTGGTGGTCATCGATCCCCGGAATTTCCAGATTATCCAGGCCAACAATTCTTTTCTGGGCCGGGTTGGTCTCGACTCCGGTACGGTCCTGGGAAAAACCTGTTATGAGATTATGCTCCGGCGAAAAAGTCCTTGTGCCGCAAACGGCATCTATTGTCCGGTAGATGAAACTGTCAGGATTAAGCAGAAGGCCTTGAGTGACAGGATCTACCCTGATGCCCAAGGGGAAGACCGCATCCTCCAGGTTGCCACCTATCCATTGCTCGACAGCCAGGGAGAAGTGGACCTGGTCGTGCGTCTGGAGCAGGACGTCACTGACAAGCGGAAAATGGAGGAGGCCCTGGCCTTCAGGTCTCGGGAATTGCAGAAAACCCAACACCAGTTGGAGACGCTCTTTGAGATTGCGCGGCAGATGAACGCCAAAAATTTCTTAAACGAATTGATTGACTCTTTAAAAGCCATAACCGAGGCAATCTTCCCTGAATCAAAATCCCTATTTTTAATCCTGGACGCCAACCGCACCAATTTTCTGCACCTGGACGAAGGACTGGATTATGTCATCGAACAACCGGGCCTGGTGGCGGATTTTGTCCGCTATTTGGGAAAAATCGAGGCGCCACACTTTATTAACGACGCCAAGGGGCTCAGCAACCCGGCTTTCCTGAAAATTATTTCGCGAATGTTTCCCAGTTGGTTCGGCATGCCGATCTTAGTGCAAAGGGAGTGCATCGGCTTTTTTCTTCTGAGTTCCCAAAGCCCCATGGGCTACTCCGACATTGACCTGCACTTCATTCAGGCCCTCATGGATCAGACGTCGGGCCATATCCGCTCCCTGGTTCTACATGAGGCTGAAATCAAGCAAATCCGCCGCCAGACACCCAAGATATCCCATGGAGAACTCATCGGCCAAAGCAAGAAGATGCAGGAGGTCTACGAACTCATCGATCTGGTGGCCGGTTCCGACGCCACGGTGCTGATAACCGGAGATAACGGCACCGGCAAGGAATTGGTGGCCCAGGCCATTCACGGTCACAGCCATCGCCGCAAAGGGCCCTTCGTGGTGGCCAATTGTTCGGCTTATTCCCCCACCTTGCTGGAGAGCGAGCTTTTCGGCCACGAAAAAGGCGCCTTTACCGGCGCCATCCGCCAGAAAAAGGGGCGCATCGATCGGGCCCATGGGGGAACGCTTTTTCTGGATGAAATCGGGGATATCTCCCCGGCGACCCAGGTACTGTTGCTGCGGTTTCTTCAAGACCATTACTTTGAACGGGTGGGGGGAGAGAAGGCCATTGAGGCGAACGTCAGGGTGTTGGCCGCCACCAACCAGGATCTCCAAAAAGCGGCGGAAACCGGGAAATTCCGGGATGACCTCTATTATCGGCTGAACGTCATTGCCATCCACCTCCCCCCTCTCCGGGACCGCAAAGATGACATTCCCCTGCTTTGGCGTCATTTCCTGAGCAAATGCAACGCCAAGGAAAAGAAACATATCAAGAAGTTCTCGGCCAACGCCATGCAGACCTTGATGGATTATGATTGGCCGGGCAATGTCCGCCAGTTGGAGAACGCCATCAACCATGCGGTGATCATCGCCCAGGGCGACACCATCGGAAGGACGCATTTGCCCCGTTTTCTCAAGGAAGCCGGTGAAGAGGTTCATTCCACCTCCCTGGCGGACAATGAGCGCCGCTTAATTCTCCGGGTGCTCCAGGAAGCCAATTGGAACAAACACGCCGCCGCCCAGCGTCTGCATGTGACCCGCAGCACTCTCTACAGCAAAATTAAGCGGTATGGCCTGGGAAAAGGCATATCGGTTTAAAAGGATAATTAGGGGTCCAAAATTAGACATAGGTGATTAGCCTTAATTGAAAGCTTTATTCTTGTGATTTCCTTCTCAAAGAGTCCGATTTTAGCCATTTGCTTAAATTAATTTCGAATAATATTCTGCCTTAATCAATGACAGAGGCCGCCCTCCGGCCTTTTTTCTTTTTGGCATGAATCTTGAATAAAATAATAGATGTCATGCACCACAGGTGGGGCCTTGGTGCGGCGACTGCAGTCCAGAAAAAGATTTCTGTAAGTCCGTACGCAACTTATGTAATTTTGGCCGAAAAGGAGGTGAAACTGGAAAGAGGGGAAACCGCGCCCAGCCGGGTCGTGACCCGGGCTGACGCGTTGCTTCCTCGTGGATATCGGTCCCTGTCCGTCATGGACATTTCTCCGAGTGATGTATTACCCATCAGGAGGAACCTTGGTTTTCAAGTACATCAAATCGTGGTTCGAATCGGTTAAATCTCCTAAGCAAGCTACTCCTATGACGCCAGATATGGGAGGTAAAAAAATGGCGAAAGAAAAACGCGATATTGAAATCAACAGCCGGGCCGATACCATGCCCCTCATGGGGCCGGATGTCCGGCCCTGGCCCGTCACTCCGCCGCCGACGCCCGAATGGGTGACGCAGAACATCTATGCCAAGCGGAAGGCGGAGGAATTCGGCCAATTCCTGGAAGACAACCTGAGACTGGATTATGTTTTTGATAAACCCGAGGCCCTGCAAGGCTTCCGGGTTATCTGCAACGGCGTCTGGCAGATAAGCAGAATGTTTGCCGCCAGCCTGCTGGGCGAACAGGGCGCCGAAGTGGTCCATATTGAGCCGCCCGCCGGCGACCCCCTGCGGCAGCTCACCCCCTTCGGCCGGGAAGAATACATGCTCAAGGACAACGTCACCGGCGAGCCCTGCGGCCTGGATTTCCTCCACGAGTTCCGCAACGCCCAATCCGTCACCCTGAACCTGGAGACCGAGGACGGCCGGGCCATGTACAAGAATATGGCCCAGGTGGTGGATGTCATCATTGAGTCCTGGCCCCCGGGCTACATGGATTCCTTAGGGATCGGTTACCGGCAACTGTCCAAGCTCAACCCCAAGCTGGTTTACGCCTGGGTGGGGGAGCGGGGCCAATGGGGCCCCAATAAGGATGAACTCTCCAAACATGGGCAGTGGATGCTGGACCCCTTCTCCGCCGCGGCCAATTCCTGGATCCACAACACCGGCTTCCCTGCGGACCAGTGTCCGCGCGGCAGGGGCGGCGACCCCATGCGCTCCGGCGCCTGGCTGCCTTCTTACGTGTGCGGCGAGCAGGCCGCGGTGAGCATCATGGCCGCCATCTACTGGCGGGATGAGTTCAGCGGCGAGGGCCAGTTCATCGAGGTCACCGCGGCCGAAGCCCTCATGGACATCCTGGACTTCGACATCACCTGGTACGGTTTCAACGCCAGCATCAAGGCCAGGACCGGCGCCTGGGACCCGAACCTGAACCAGTATGAGTGGAACCCTTGCAAAGACGGCTACATGATGATCGGCGGCCAGTCGGACCGCCTCTGGTACCGCATCGGCATGTGCATCGAGCGGGATCTCCCCGAGTTCGGCCGTCTCATCCACGAAGACCCGCTGCTCAAAGAGATGGGGGCCCGGAACTCTCTGCAGGGCCTCATCAAGACCTACTCCATCACCACCAAGTGGCTCCGGGACATCAACCGCATCGAGGCGGAAACGAAGCTGATGCAATACGAAATCGCCGCCGGCCCGCTTCTCTACATCGATGAAGTGGCGGAGTTCCCCCACTTCAAGTATCGCCCCTGGGTAAACACCATCGAGACCCAGTTTTACGGCACGGTGATGTATTCCGAATCCTGCGCCGCTTTCCAGCACCGCACCCCGGCGCGGGTCAAGGATGTGGGCCGACCCCGCGGCTTTGATAACGGCGAAGTCTATAAGAAATACCTGGGCTACGGCCCCATGAAGTTGCGGGAACTCAAGGCGAAGGGGGTTATCTAATGGACGAAAAAGAATTCAACAAACTGAAGGTTTGCGACTTCGAGGAGCTTCGCGGCCCCAAGAGCAAGGAAGAACTCGAGGAGATGAAAATGCCCTACGAGGAGTA
>JAHIKF010000186.1 GCA_018897875.1 Pseudomonadota bacterium
AGCCATAGCAGTGTTTGTGGTAACCTCCCACCCATTGGGTTTAGGTTGAGCAAAGCCAGTAGCAACCATTTGCTCCGTCATATCAATATGTTACCACATAGTCGCATAACGTGCAAGATATAAATCGATCATGTTAGGTAATAGTTATTTGTAGGGTGCGCACTGCGCACCACCCTGCGGACCAGAGCCTCGCCACCCATTGGCGTAACCCAGCAGGAACTGGGAAAAGAGAGGAATTAAACGTAGGGCGGGCACTGCCCGCCATATTATGGTGCGCGGTGCGCACCCTACATGACTTTTCATAATTTACGGGCGAGGCAAAGGCCCGTGCGCGCCTGTAAGATATTTCAATGGCCGGAGGCCGGAGGCCCCTGGCTAGTAATTGCGACATAAGGCCTTAGTTTCTCCAGCTTCTTCCGGCCGATACCGGAGACTTTTCTTAAGTCAGCGATTTTTTTATAGGGGCCGTGGGCTCGGCGGTAGTCAATGATCCTTTGGGCCAGGGCCGGGCCGATGCCCGGCAAGGTTTCCAAGTCTGCTTTGGAAGACCGGTTGGAATCAATGACGCGGCCCGGGGTCTTGGGTCCGATGTCGCTTTTACTCCCAGGCAGTCGTCCTTCCTGGCTTTCAAGGTAAGTCCCGGCTACGGATTTCCCGTTGGTCATGGACGCCCCCCAGTCAGGCGGAGCAATGGCCTCCGGGCTTCCCAGCCCCAGATAGGGTTTCAGCTTTTGCAGGTTCTGGGGACCGACGCCGGAGACTTCCCTTAAGTCCTCAATCTTCTTAAACGGCCCGTGAGCCTTCCGGTAGTCGACGATGCGCTGCGCCAGGGCCGGGCCGAGGCCGGGGACCGCTGCCAGATCCTCGGCAGTGGCCCGGTTGAGGTCGATGGACAGGCCCAGGGTCAAGAGCTGGGCCCCGGACATGGCTGCGACGCGGAACCCGCCCTCAGGCGTTACCTCCACCCGACTGCCGGAGGCGATGGTTTTGTCCGGGTCGGAGGGAGTCCCAACCACGCCGGCCTTGGCCCAGACCTCCCTGAGGCTGGGGGGCCGGGGAAAGGAATAGACCCCGGGGTGGGCCACCTTGCCGGCCACCTCCACGAAGGCCAGGCTCATGGTCCCGGGCGGGGGCGGCGCCGGGGGGAAGAGAACGTGGGCCCGCCAGGCGTACAAGCCCAGCAGCGCGGCTCCCAGAAGCAGAACGACGCCTAATTGGGAGCGGCTGAAATAGGGCAAACGAATCATGAGAGGGGAAAAAGGGGAAAAGGCGAAAAGGGGAAAAGGGGTGAAAAAAAGTCAGGCATCACGCGTGGCGCTCCGGTGTTTGGCGGGGAGAAGCGGAACGGAAAAAATCAAGGTACCCTGACTGACAGGTTTCTTTCCCGTTTCGCCTTTTTCCCTCTTCCCCTTTTCCCCCTTCTTATTTTGCCCCCTGCTCATCCCGAAACAATTTATAGGTTATGGAATCCACTATCGCCTGCCAGGAGGCGTCGATGATGTCGGTGGCCACTCCCACCGTGTTCCACCAGGCGTGGCCGTCCCGACAGACAATGAGGACCCGGACCTTGGCGCCGGTGCCCCGCATGCCGGGGAGCACCCTGACCTTGTAGTCTTCCAGGATGATTTCCGTCAGCCGGGGGTAGAACCGCACCAAGGCCTTGAGCAGGGCGTTATTCAGGGCATCCACCGGGCCGTTGCCGAAGGCGGCGGTGTGCACTTCATGGGGTCCCACCCTGACCCTAAGGGTTGCTTCGGGCAGCGGCGACTCCGGCCCGCTCACCTTCTGGTTGATGACCCGGTAGGCCTGAAGCTGGAAGTATTCCTTGTACTGGCCCAACGCCGCCCGCAGGAGCAGCTCCAGGGAGGCCTCGGCGTCTTCGAACTGAAACCCCTGGGCTTCCAGGTCCTTGACCTTGTCCAGGACGGTCTTGACGTTGCTGTCGAAGGGCGGCAGCTCCAATCCCTGGGCCTCCAGGCCGAGAAACTGCTTCAGCTTTTCCATGGCCTGGCGCACCGCGGCATCGTGGGTCCCCATCTCCAGCCCCAACTCCTGGGCCTTCATGAGGATGTTGCCCCGGCCCGACAGGTCGGAAACCGGGATGACCCGGGCGTTGCCCACCAGGGCCGGATCGATGTGCTCATAGGCCTTGGGGTTGCGTTTCACCGCGGCGGCGTGGATGCCGCCTTTGTGGGCGAAGGCGCTCTTGCCCACGAAAGGCTGATAGCGGTTGGGACGGGCGTTGGCGGCTTCGTAGACGAACCGGGAGATTTCGGTGAGCCGCTTCAGGTGGCCGGGGTCCAGGCATGCCAGCCCCATCTTCAACTGCAGGTTGGGGATGATGGAGCAGAGGTTGGCGTTGCCGCAGCGCTCGCCCACGCCGTTGATGGTCCCCTGGACCTGGCTGCATCCCAGTTCCACCGCGGCGATGGAGTTGGCCACGGCCAGTTCCGAATCGTTGTGGGCGTGGATTCCCAGGGAGGTTCTGGGAAAATGTTTTTTCACCGCCTTGATGATCGTTGTGAGCTCGCTGGTCAGAGTGCCGCCGTTGGTGTCGCACAGCACCAGGTACTGGGCCCCTCCCTTCAGGGCCGCCTCCAGGGTGCTCAAGGCGTAGTCCCGGTCTTCCTTGAAGGCGTCGAAGAAGTGCTCGGCGTCGTAAAACAACTCCTCCACCCGGGGTTTGAGGTAGCTTAGCGAGCCGGTGATGAGTTCCAGGTTGCGCTCCGGCGTGGTTTGGAGGATCTCCTTGACCTGGAACAGGGACGACTTGCCGAAGATGGTCACCACCGGCG
Source organism: Pseudomonadota bacterium (assembly GCA_018897875.1). Classification (GTDB taxonomy): domain Bacteria; phylum Desulfobacterota; class Desulfobaccia; order Desulfobaccales; family 0-14-0-80-60-11; genus 0-14-0-80-60-11. The sequence goes on from JAHIKF010000186.1 coordinate 2,796, forward strand.
CCAGACTGATGAGGAGTTCCTGCATGTTGGGGTCGGCTTCCGGCGCCCGGTCCTTGTGATGGGTGCTGCCGAACGCGGCGATGCGGCTGACGCCCAACTCGTAGTTGCGGATTTCGGTGAAAAAATCCTTGTCCTTGGGGTTGGAGCCGGGCCAGCCGCCTTCGATGTAATGAATGCCCAGCTGCGCCAGTTTTTGGGCGATGCGAATTTTGTCGGCCAGGGACAGGTTGAAGTCCTCGGCCTGGGTGCCGTCTCTCAGGGTGGTGTCATAGATCTTTATCTGGCGCATGGGCTAACCTCGAATTTGCTGGATAAAGTCCCCCTTTCTTAAAGGGGGATTTAGGGGGATTATTAAGCGCTTATTAATCCCCCCTGCCCCCCTTTAGCAAAGGGGGGAATGCTTAAAAAGATGCTCACTTTTTTTTCGGTGGAGGTAGCTCCAGCCCGAAGGCATCGTGGAGCACCCGCACGGCCAATTCGGCGTATTTGTCTTCAATGACGCAGGAAATCTTGATCTCCGAGGTGCTGATCATCAAGATGTTAATGTTTTCCGCGGCCATGGCTTCGAACATGCGGGCCGCCACCCCGGCGTTGTTCTTCATACCCACTCCCACGACGGAGACCTTGGCGATATTCTCCTGGCTCAACACCCTCTCGGCCCCGATATCCGCGGCCACCGGCTTGACAATCGCCAGGGTCTTTTTCAAGTCCCCCTTGGGCACGGTAAAAGTGAGGTCAGTGTGGCCGTCGATGCTGGTGTTCTGGATGATCATATCCACCACGATATTGGCGTTAGCCACCGGCTGGAACAGGTGCAACGCCACCCCGGGGCGGTCGGGGACCCGGGTGATGGTTACCCGGGCGTCATTGCGGCTTAAAGCTACACCGGATACCGGCACAATTTCCATTTCTTCATCCTCCACGGTCACCAGGGTGCCCGGCTCGTCGGAAAAGCTGCTGCGCACCACCAGGGGGACGCTATAGCGCCTGGCAAAACCCACGGAGCGGATCTCCAGGACCTTGGCCCCCATGGAAGACAACTCCAGCATTTCGTCATATGAGATGCGGTCAAGTTTTCTGGCCTTGGGGTAGACGCGGGGATCAGTGGTGTAGACCCCGTCCACGTCAGTGTAGATTTCGCACAGGTCGGCTTTCAGGGCCGCGGCAATGGCTACCGCAGTGGTGTCGGAGCCGCCCCGGCCCAGGGTAGTGATGTTGCCCACTTCGTCCACGCCCTGGAAGCCGGCCACGGTGACAATCCGTCCCTTCTTCAATTCCTCCAGGATGCGGGCGGTGTCGATGCCGATGATCCGGGCCCGGCCATAGGCCCGGTCGGTGTAAATCCGGGCCTGGTGGCTCAAAAGCGAGGTAGCCGGCACGCCCTGGGACCGGAGAAACATCGAAAACAGGGACACGGTCACCTGCTCGCCGGTGGCCAGGAGCACGTCCAGTTCCCGGGGGTCAGGGTCCTCAGCCAGTTCCTGGGCCAGCCTGATGAGGCGGTCGGTTTCGCCGGACATGGCGGAGAGCACCACCACCATCTTGTTGCCGTCCCGCCAGCCTTTGACCACCCGATTGGCCACATTGGCGATGCGGTCGGGGTTGGCCACCGAGGTGCCGCCATATTTCTGCACAATGATAGGCACGCCTGAACTCCAATAAGTTATGAAATATTAATTATATCTCATCTTTAAAAAAAGCAAAGTGCTCTTGAGCCCGGTTTTCCATTTGCGCCGGGTGAATTTTTAGATTGACGCTGGTCCATAAATAGTGGTATTAATGAAAAAAATCACAAGTAGAGGAGGCCATATCCATGGCTGCAAAATTGATCAAAGGGGCGGAGGTTGCCGCCCAGATCCGCGAGGAACTGAAGAAAGAGGTAGACGAACTCAAAGCGAAGCATAATATAACCCCGGGCCTGGTCACCATCCTGGTGGGCGAAGACCCCGGCTCCATCAGCTACGTCACCGCCAAGCAGAAGACCGCGCACGAATTGGGCTTCTATTCCGTCCAGGACAATCAGGACCCGGATATCACCGAAGCGGTCCTGCTGGGCCTCCTGGACAAATACAACAAAGACCCCAAGATCCACGGCATCCTGGTGCAGCTGCCCCTGCCCAAGCACATCGACTCCAACAAGGTGCTCTACGGGATTAATCCCGACAAAGACGTGGACGCCTTCCATCCGGTGAACGTGGGCCGCATCCTGATCGGCAACTATGCCTTCCTGCCCTGCACCCCGGCGGGCTGCCAGGAGCTCATCTATCGGGCCTACGGCGATCCCAAGGGTAAGGAAGTCGTGGTGGTGGGCCGCTCCAACATCGTGGGCAAACCCATGGTGGCCATCATGATCCAGAAGAAGGCTGGCGCCAACGCCACCGTTACCTGCGTCCACACCGGCACCCCTAAGGACAAGATGATTGAGCACTGCCGCCGGGCCGACATCCTCATCGTCGCCGCGGGCGTGCCCAATTACATCCAGGCCGACTGGGTCAAAGAAGGCGTCTGTGTCATCGACGTGGGCGTCAACCGCATCGGCATGACCGAATCCGGCAAGGCCAAGCTGGCCGGCGACGTGGACTTCGCGGCCGTCTCCGAGAAGGCCTCCTTTATCACCCCGGTGCCCGGCGGCGTGGGTCCCATGACCATCACCATGCTCATGAAGAACACCGTTATGGCCGCCAAAATGGCCGCGGGGTTGATGAAGCTTTAAGGATTGTTTTTGGGAAGGGGGCTAAGGGCCTTTTCGTAAGTGCCCGGTCCTTCTCCCCCAATCCCCTAGGTAAAAACGTCGGGGCGGGTTTAAACCCCGCCCCTACCATTTAGGCTCAGTGCGAAAAGGCGATTTCCGGGTAGACCGCTTCCGGGTCGAAGACCTTGGGGTCGGCGATTTCCCAGCCGTCGGGGCTGAATTTCCGGAAAAAGCAGGACTGGTAGCCGGCTTCGCAGGCGCCGCCCGCGGGCCGCACCTTGATGATCAGTTGATTTCCGCCGCAAGACAGGCGTATCTCCACCACAGCCTGAAAATGCCCCGAGGCCTCCCCCTTGGCCACCACCTTGCGTTTGGCCGGGTGGTAGTAATAGACCCGGCCCGTGGCGGCTATAAGCTCCAGGGCCTCCTGATTCAAATCCACCAGCATCAACACCATGCTGCTCGCCGCGTCCTGAATGATCGCCGGGATCAGCCGGCCGGCCGGCAGCGGCAGCCACTCCGGCAAACCGGACCATATTGCTTGCACCTTTAACCTCCCTTTACCCCGGGCCGTCCGCACCGGTACCTGGTTAAGCCTCCATATCATGGTTTTACGGACTCATTCCAGAGAAATCTGACCGGAAATTTCTCGACCAAGCCCCACGGCAGCTCATGGGTTAACTAAAATACTCCCCGAAAGACTACAGCCCAGAAAAATCTTGACATATTTTGTGGATAGATGGTATTTAAGAGAAGGCAAAGTGAAATTGTGCACAAACAATTCGTCCAAAATAGGGAGGAGACAAAAACATGGCGAGATTCGGTTTCATAGAATTTTACTACAGCACCAAACACACACCGGTTGAGAAATATAAGTGCGATAATGCCAACGTACTTAATTTGCTGAAAAGCCTGGAGGCCAAAGGGGTTGAGACCCTGGCCATCGATATGGCTGACAACCCGGATCCGTTCAAGCAGTACCACAAGGCGTCCAGCGGCCCGGCCTCGGAATTTCGTCCCGTATTTGGCGAGGTTCGGGGATCGGATTATAAGGAATATTTTGGCAAGACCATCCCGGCCCTGTGCTGCTACCCCACGAAACGCGACCGGGCTCCCGTTGAGGTCTTCCCCCGCGGCGACAAGAAACTGGGACGGGAATATCTCATCGAGGAATTTTTGGAAAATTATATCGGCGAACTGGAAGGACGGATCGAGTCCCCCGAAGCCCGCTAATCCTCTGGCTGCATCCGGCCCCACCTTCTAGCGGTGGGGCTTTTTTTTGCCCGCCGCCGGTGGCAATACCGTCGGGGTGGTTCTTCTGGCTCACAACTCCTTAAGGGCCTGGGCATAAACTTCGTAAGCGGCCCGCCCGAACAGCACCAAACGGACCCGCTCGATCTCCGGGTGCTGGGCCAGGTAGTCGGTCACGGTCTTCACGGCGATCCGGGCCGCGTCCGCTATGGGGTAGCCGTAAACGCCGGTGGAGATGGACGGAAAGGCCAGGGATTTTATGCCCTGGGCCGATGCGAGCTTCAGGCTCTCACGGTAGCACGAGGCCAGGAGCTCCGGCTCCCGGTGGGAACCGTCCCGGTAGACCGGGCCCACGGTGTGGATCACGTACCCGGCCTTGAGGTTGCCGCCGGTGGTGACCCTGGCCTCTCCCGTCGGACACCCCCTGAGCTGGCGGCATTCCGCCTCGATGGCAGGGCCGCCGGCCCGGTGGATGGCACCGTCCACCCCGCCCCCGGGACGCAGGGCCTCATTGGCGGCGTTGACCACGGCGTCCGTGTCTTGCCGGGTGATATCCCCTTCCACCAGCTCCAAGGTTGATGCCCCAACCTTCACTTCCATGATGTGCTCTCCGCCGTGACTGATACTAATCTGGGCTCAAAAAGGTAATTTCCCTTCGTAGGGTGCGTCTTACGCACCAAAAATGGCGCGTGAGACGCGCCCTACGGATTTTTATATGAAAATAGCTCGGTGGGGCGGGCCTCCGTGCCCGCCAGCCAGATGCGGCCAGGGACGGCCGCCCCACCAACACCAGCCATTTTTCATCTTTCGTTGTGTCCGTGAGGAAATGATCGTTAGTATGAAAAAGGATGGGGCTCCTGATCCCCCATCCCCCTAACATGCTTCGCCGGGCTCAATTCAGTTGGGAATCAGCCGGTACGGGGCCGCCCGTTTGGTCCACTCGCTGCCGGGGAATTTAGCCGTCAGGGTGTCGTAGGCTTCCCGCAGGGGTTTGGGGTCGTGGGTCATTTTATAGCGGGAAACCCCCAGGAAAAAGACCGCCTCCGCGGCCGCGGCGCTGTCGGGGTAGTCCCTCAGGGCCTCGTCGAACATGCCCTGGGCCTCCGGATGGGCCTCGGCGTTGAAGTAATATTTGCCCTTGGCCACCATGAACGTGGAAATGAATTCCTCGGGGGCGAGAAACCCCACTTCCCGATGCACCTCGTTGCCGTCGGCATCCAGCACGATGATGGTGGGGGTCCAATTCACCTTGAACTGATTCATCAAGGCAGTGTTCGAAACCTCGATCTGAACCGGGACAAAGTTATAATCCACGAACCTGACGACCTTGTCGTTGGGGTACGTAACCGCACCCATCTGTTGGCAACCGATTCACTGGGGATTGAAAAAATCCAGGAGAATAGGCTTTTTCGTCTGTCGGGCATGGTCCTTGGCCTTGGCCAGATCATCCAGCCAGCAGATATTCAGGGCCATGGGGATTGCCTCCTGTCTCGGGATTGGGGCCGGCTGTGGCCCTGCGTATGGAAAAAACATAAGCATTCCTGGCCAAAAGGCAAGAGAGGGAGGGTGGCTGGCGTCCTGGCCTTGCCGTGATCATCATCTCCGGTTGATTCCGGTACAAAAATCTTGCAATGTCGCCTTCTTGCCCATAAAATCCCCAGGTAAGAACCATGGTTATGGACCAGAAAAACGATTCCTTCTATAGTCCCCCGGACACCGGCCAGGTAGACCGCCTGCTGGCCACCATCGAGTTCTCCAAGGCCCTGGTGAGCGCCTACGACATGGAGACGCTTCTCACCGCCATCCTGGAGCGCATCAAGGCGATCATCCCCGCCCAGAACTGGTCCTTGCTCCTTACCGATCCCCAAACCGGGGAACTTTATTTCGCCGTGATCGTGGGCCTGGCCCCGGAGACGGTGAAGGATATCCGCCTCAAGCCCGGGGAAGGGATCGCCGGGACCGTGGCTCAGACGGGAAAACCGATCTTTATCCCCGATGTAAACCAGGACCTCCGCTTTGCCGCCCGGGTGGATATCCAAACGGGCTTCGAGACCCGTTCCATTATCGCCCTGCCCCTGATTGTCCGGGGGGCAGTGATCGGGGTGTTTGAAGTGGTTAATGTGGCGGAAGAGAGATACTTCCGGGAAAAATACCTGCCCCACCTGACTATTCTGGCGGACTATGTGGCCATTGCGGTGGACAACGTCCACAATTTGCAGAAGCTCGAGGCCCGGACCTTTATCGACGAGGTGACCGGGTTCTTCAATACCCGGTATCTCATCCACGAACTGGACCGCCTCATCCCCCAACTCCTTAACCAGGGTGGGCATTTTTCCGTGGTCTTCCTGGACCTGGACAACTTCAAGACGGTGGTGGACAGCTACGGGCACCTCAGGGGCAGCAAGGTCCTGGCCCAGGTGGCCCGGGTGATTCACGGGGTGCTGGAACCGGACGACAGCCTGGTGCGCTACGGCGGCGATGAGTTCATCATCCTGATGCCCCGGCGGTCCCAGCCGGGCGCCCTGGAGACTACCCGCCGCCTGCGCCGGACCCTCAACCAGAGCACCTTCCTGCAAGATGAGGGGCTGTCGATCCAGGTTACGGCCAGCTACGGCATCGCCTCCCTGCCGGAAGACGCCCAGGACCGGGAGAAGCTGCTGCTCATCGCTGACCGGGCCATGTTCAGCAGCAAAGGCCGGGGCCGGGATCGCATCATGGTGGGCCAGGACCTGATCCCGGTAGAAAATGACTGACTAAGTCCAGGATTTTATAAATACGCTCTTGTCATATATTGCCCCCCTCACCCCAACCCTCTCCCCCCGAAGCGGGGGGAGAGGGGGTAGGCTATGTCACCGGATTTGTTACGATGACAGCACCTCAAAGCGGTCCCATTTTTTCCCCTCTCCCCCAATGGGGGAGAGGGTCAGGGTGAGGGGGAAGTGAGTTTCACGGCGTAAGAAATACGTTACGTATTTATGAGCCACAGTTCTAAGCTGAACCGGGGTTGAAGTGCTGCTGGTTCCGGAACTGACGTTTTTGAGATCAGCGCTTTGATCCCGCCATCCCTCCCGCCATCTGGCCTAAGCATTACCCGCAAGTTGGAACGGGCTTGATTCATAAAGTTTTTGGTGGCACAGCCTTTCTAGCCTGTGCGAGAATTTTCGCACAGGCTAGAAAGGCTGTGCCACCAGTCAAAAAAACTTATAGATAAGCGCCGACTGGCAGGGAGTTTTGCCCCTCCTAAGATTACTTGGCCTTGCCCTGGGCGGCCACGGCCTCCATGGCCTTTTTAATCTCCGCTTCGTCCCCTAAATAGTAATGTTTGACCTGGTTCAGATCGGCATCCAGTTCGTACACCAGGGGAATGCCCGTGGGGATATTCACCGAGACGATGGCGTCATCGGAGAGCCTATCCAAATGCTTCACCAGGGCCCGGAGGCTGTTGCCGTGGGCTACCACCAGCACTCGTTGCCCGGCCAGAATGGCCGGGGCGATGTCGCTGTGCCAGTAGGGCAGCATGCGGGCCACGGTGTCGGCCAGGCATTCGCAGGCCGGGATGACGTCGGGGGCCAGGTTCGCATAGCGCCGGTCGAACCGGGGGTGGCGAGGGTCGTCCGGTTCCAGGGCCGGGGGCCGCACCCCGTAACTGCGGCGCCAGACCTGCACCTGGTCCTCGCCGTACTTGGCCGCCATTTCGCTCTTATTGAGCCCCTGCAAGGCTCCGTAATGCCGCTCATTGAGCTCCCAGGCGCGAATCACCGGGATCCACTCCAGTTCCATGGTCTCCATGATGATCCAGAGGGTCTTGATGGCCCGCTTGAGCACCGAGGTGTAGGCGACATCATAGGTGAAGCCCCGGTCCCGGAGGAGCTGCCCCCCCGTCAGGGCTTCCTGATCCCCCTGGGGTGACAGGCCCACGTCAGTCCAGCCGGTAAAACGGTTCTCCAAATTCCAGGTGCTCTGCCCATGCCGCACCAGCGTCAGGGAATAAGTCGCGGCCATTGGTCCTCCGTGTTATTTGCAGTGGTTATACGAATGCCAAAAGTTTTTTCCGTTATTGGGAAATGCTCCACAACCAAAATCCCCCCTAACCCCCCTTTATCAAAGGGGGGAACTATAAGGAATTGCTTCTCAAGTCCCCCTTTGTAAAAGGAGGATTTAGGGGGATTTAACCATCAGCAATCGGCTTAATTTTTTGGCGACTGCTATAAAAGAAAGATAATTCCCGCGGCCCGGTCGACTCCGCATCAACTCCGGTAGTCGGCGTTGATGCGGATGTAGTCCTCGGTGAGGTCGCAGGTCTCGTAGTAGTCGGCATAGGCCCCGTTGTTCAGGTGGATGGTCACCGTAAAGGGGCCGGATTTGATCACCTGCTGGGCCGCGGCTTCGGCCCTGGGGCCCAGGCCCCGGCCGTTTTGCACCACGGGGTGGGGCCCGAAGGCGATATTTACCCGCTCGGGGTCGAAGCGGGCGCCGGCGCGGCCTAAGGCGGCCATGATCCGCCCCCAGTTGACGTCTTCGCCGGCCATGGCGGTCTTGACCAGGGGCGAGAGGGCCACGGTCAGGGCGGCCTTTTTGGCCTCCGCCGGGGTGGCCGCGCCCTCAACCTCGATGCGGTAGACGTGCCGCGCCCCTTCGCCGTCGGCCACCACCTGGCGGGCCAGATCATACATTACCTGGTTCACTGCCTCCCCTAAAGCCGACATCATGGCGCCGGCCGCGGAGATGACCGCATTTCCCGCCCGGCTGCTGGCTAAGAGGAGAATAGTGTCGTTGGTGGAGGTGTCCCCGTCCACCGTAATCCGGTTAAAGCTGGTGGGCAGGGCCTGGCGCAAGAGCGTTTTCAAGACCTGGGGCGTGGCCGCGGCGTCGGTGAAGATAAACACCAAAAGCGTGGCCATATCCGGGTGGATCATGCCCGAGCCTTTGGCGATGCCGGCCAGGGTGAATTTCTTGCCGGCAATTATCCCCTGCACCAGCGAGGCTTTGGGCCGGGTGTCGGTGGTCATGATGGCCCGGGCCGCCTCGCCCAACCCGTCAGGGTGCAGCCCGGCTACCAACTGGGGCAGGGCCTGGGTGATCCGGTCCCCGGGCAGGGGCGCGCCGATGACTCCGGTGGACGACGGCAGCACCAGGCGCTCCGGGATATTGAGCAACTTGGCGGCCGCCCGGCAGGTATCCCGGGCGGCGCCCAGGCCCCGGGGGCCGTTGCAGGCGTTGGCGTTGCCGGCATTCACCAGGATGGCCTGGGCGGTGCCTTTCCGCAGGCGGGCCTGGGTGATCAGCACCGGCGCGGCCTTGACCCGGTTGCGGGTAAATACCCCGGCCGCGGCCGCAGGGGTATCCGCCACCATCAGGGCCAGGTCCAGAACCCCCGGCTTTTTGATGGCCGCGGCGGTGGCGGCGAATTTAAATCCCGGGACGATCATGTCAGGTTCTCCAAATTTTATGGTCAGGGTTTCCTCATGCCAGCATGACAAAAAAACTCGGCACAGGCAAGCTGCCTGTGCCATTATTTTTTCTTTGGAGCGGGCGCCCGGCGAGTCGCCCCTACGTATGCGGGTCGGGAGGGGGGGAGGGCAGGGGCGGCTTACGAAAAACCCTGGCCCTCCCCAGCAGTGTCCGGTTTGGTTTTTGCGAGGGAGGAGGCGCATTGTACGTGGTCCAACAGTGTATAAATTCGCTATCGCCTTCTTTGCTCCGAGAAGATTACTTCCCCCTCACCCTGGCCCTCTCCCCCATTGGGGGAGAGGGGAAAAAGTGGAACTGGTTTAATGCCTTATGGTTACTAAATCCGGTGACATGACCTACTCCCTCTCCCCCCGTTTCGGGGGGAGAGGGTTGGGGTTGGGGGGGGCAGAACTGAGATGCCCCCAAGTCTCACTTCCCGCAGCATTTTTTATATTTCTTGCCGCTGCCGCAGGTGCAGGGGTCGTTGCGGCCCACCTTTTTCTTCTGGCGCTCCTTGGGCTGGGCGCCGCCGCCGTCGCCGTGGCTGAATACCATGGGCTGCTCGGCGCGCCGGGCCTCCGGCGGCGGTTCATGGTGGGGTTTCACCTGGAGGTGGAACAGGGTGCCCACCGAGTCTGCCTTAATGCGGTGGATCAGGTCCATGAATATCTCATAGCCTTCCCGCTTATATTCCCGCAGGGGGTCAACCTGGGCGTAACCCCGGAGCCCGATGCCGTCCCGCAGGTGGTCCATGGACAGGAGGTGATCTTTCCAGTGGTTGTCCACGATCTGGAGCATGACCATCTGCTGCAACTCGCGAAAGAGTTCGGGGCCGATCTCGTCGCGCTTGGCGGCAAAGCGCTTTTCCACCAGGTCGAAAAGGATGTCGTTGATGTCGTTGTCCAGATCGCCGTCCAGGTTATTAAGGGAGACCCGGAAGGCGAACTGCCGGTAGGTGGCATCCCCCAGGCTCTTGAGGTCCCACTCCTCCGGCATTTTGTTGGCGGTGTATTCCGCCACGATCTCCTCCACCAGTTCGGCGGCCATATCCATGATGTCTTCTTCGAGGCTGGCGCCGCTGAGGATCTGGCGGCGTTGGGAGTAGATCACCTCCCGCTGCTTGTTCATGACGTCATCGTATTCCAGGAGGTGTTTGCGGATGTCGAAGTTATGGCCTTCCACCCGTTTCTGGGCCTTCTCGATGGCATTGGACACCAGGCGGTGTTCGATGGGTTCCCCGTCATCCATCCCCAGGCGGCCCATGAGGCCCTTGATGCGGTCGGACCCGAAGATGCGCAGGAGGTCGTCCTCTAAGGAGAGATAGAACCGGGAGGTCCCGGGATCGCCCTGGCGGCCGGAGCGGCCCCGGAGCTGGTTGTCGATGCGGCGGGACTCGTGGCGTTCGGTGGCCAGGATGTGGACGCCGCCCCGTTCCACCACCCCTTCGCCCAGGACGATGTCGGTGCCCCGGCCGGCCATGTTGGTGGCGATGGTCACCCTACCCATCTGCCCGGCGTGGGCCACGATCTGGGCCTCTTTCTCGTGCTGCTTGGCATTGAGCACTTCGTGTTTGACGCCTTCCTTTTTCAAGAGCCGGCTGACGTGTTCCGATTTTTCAATGGAGGTGGTGCCCACCAGGACCGGTTGGCCCCGCTGGTAGCAATCGCTGATATCCGCCACC
>JAHIKF010000187.1 GCA_018897875.1 Pseudomonadota bacterium
CGACATCGCCCGGGGCCTCCCCGGGGCCGCGGACTGGGATTTAAAGATGTCCCAGGCTCGCCGGGCCCTGGACTGGGACACCCAGATCAAGCTCTCCATCAACCCCGCCAAAGCCCGGCGCTACCGGGACCTCTCCCGGGCCAAAGAAGACCAGTGCACCATGTGCGGCCGCTTCTGCGCCATGAAGGTCTACGACGATAAATTCGAAGGATGAGTTTTGGGGGGGAGGGGGCTAAGGGCCAGTGGCACAGGCTTCCAGCCTGTGGAAGCCCTTCCCCCCCCCTAAAAAAAACCAAACCCCCACCCCCAATCCCCTATAAATTTAGTGGCACAGGCGTCCCGCCTGTGCGCCTCCCCTGGTACAAATCAGTCGGGGCACGGCGAGCCTTGCCCTTTCTGTTCCTTGGCGCATAATTTCCCTTGACTTTACAGCCCTAGGTGCTGGAAATTGCATCTATCAAGTTTCAGTTAGAGAGCTGCCAACAGAATGTAGGGGCGGACCCGGACTGCCGAGGACAACATGCCGGAGGAAGACCGCAAGGATTTTTTTATCAGCTATACCCAGGCGGATAAAGCCTGGGCCGTATGGATCGCCTGGGAATTGGAGAATGAGGGTTACACCAGCGTGGTCCAGGCCTGGGATTTTCGTCCCGGAGGCAACTTTGTCTTGGAGATGCACAAGGCTGCCAAAGAAACCCGACGCACCATCGCCGTCTTATCTGACGATTATCTGACTTCCCAATTCACTCAGCCGGAATGGGCCGCGGCCTTCGCCCAGGACCCCACTGGCTCAAAGGGCATCCTGGTGCCCGTGCGTGTTCGAAAGTGTGAGCCGGAAGGGCTATTAGGCCCCATTATTTATATTGACTTGGTGGCGCTGGATGAAGTGACCGCCAGGGAAACTCTTATTGCAGGGGTTAAAAAACGGCGGGCCAAACCATCTTCCCCGCCAAGATTCCCTGGAACGACGCCGCCCCCAAAAGCCCCCCGCTTTCCCGGGGCCTTGCCTCCCATCTGGAACGTGCCCCACCAGCGCAACCCCAACTTCACCGGGCGAGAAAAGCTATTAGATGATCTCCGGGCATCGTTGATGGCGGGGCAGGTGACGGCCCTATCGGCGCTCCACGGCCTGGGCGGGGTGGGCAAGACCCAGCTGGCGGTGGAATATGCCTATCGTTTTGCCCCTGACTACGACCTGGTGTGGTGGGTGCGCTCCGAGGACCCCGCCAGCCTGATGGCGGATTATTCGCCATTGGCTTTAAGTCTTGGCTTCGATTTATTGATAAAAGATGAGAAGAAGATAGCATTAGCAATAGAGAAAATAAGGTGGGAACTAAGCCAGAGAAAAAATTGGCTTCTTATTTTTGATAACGCTCTGGAACCTTTGGAAGTAATACAGTATATACCTCAAGGAGGTGGAGGAAATGTTCTGATCACCTCTCGTAATCCTAATTGGCGCAGTATGTCCACTCAGTTTGAAGTCAGACCAATGGAACTGCACGAGTCCCTGGAATTTCTCTTGAAACGGACAGGTCAAAAAGATGAAGAAGGGGCTGCGGAGATTTCTGATGAGTTGGGAGCCTTGCCCCTGGCCTTGGCTCAGGCAGCGGCATACATTGAAGAAACCGGCAAAACCTTTTCCCATTATCTGCATCTCTTTAAAGAATATCAGCAAGAGCTTTTGCGCCGTGGCGTGCCTTCCCCGGATTACCCCGCCACTGTTGCTACTACATGGGAAATTTCTTTTAAACAGATTGAAAATGAAGTGCCTGCAGGAGCTGATTTATTAAATCTCTGTTCTTTTTTTGCTCCAGATGATATTTCTATAGAAATTATAAGAAACGGGGTCGAACAGTTATCGGAACAATTCATCCCGGCAATTTTAAGTCCTGTTGAGTTTAACGATATTATAGCAGCACTTCGGCGATACTCTTTAATAGAAATATTAAATGATGATGCTGTTTCGTTGCACCGATTAGTGCAGGCAGTACTGCGGAACCGATTAAATGATGAAAAAAGGAAAAAGTGGGCTACAATTGCTGTTCGCTTAATAGATAAAGCCTTCCCATATAATTTACATATGCCTGATTGGGAAAAAACAGTTCGGTTAATTCCACATGCCTTAATTTCGATAAAACATGCAACTAATCTAAGAGTGGCTTTAGATTCAACGGTTTTCTTATCAATGGGGGTAGCCGAGTATCTTTTCATGCAAAATGATATAAGAAAAGCAAATGCAATACTTGACAGCGCTTTAATTCTAGCCAAAGAATATTTTGGTCCAATGAATTTTGCAGTAGCGGCTATTCTAAATTATCTAGGACGTGTTTTTAAGGTTAGGGGAAATCTTGAAGAGGCTCGCACGTTTTTAATATCTGCGCTTAATATACTTACGGAATCTTTTGGCGATGAAGACCCTAATATAAATTTTGTTAAGAATAATATTAAACTCTTAGACCATGAGGGAGTATATACATGGCGTGATTTAAGGATAATAAGAAGCATATCATTGGAACAAATTGAGGGAAAATAAATTTCGGGTTAATCCTTAACGCATGTTAAACGGATAAACCTTAACACCCTGCCCCACATCCCCGCAGCCTTACTACTATGTTAACGGGGCCTGAAACCCTCCAGGCCCCGAGCCTCTGACGGTGATCTGTTCTAGTTTGGTCATAGGGGCGGTGCCTGCATCGCCCCGTTATTGTGCCCCGGCGTGTAAAAATTTGCTTTAGGCTGCGTTAATCGCTGACAATTATGGCAATTTCCCTGCGGCTGTGTTAAATTGCCGTTAAGATTCTTCCCACTGACTGGAGAGCTTGGATCCAGACCGATTTGGACCGAGACTTAAAGGAGGGAAAACCATGGATTGCCTTCCAAACACCCAACGGGAGGCCGTAACCGCCGAGCCGGCGCACGGGCTCAAATTTACGCAGGCCTTGGACCAGATGCACGAGGAGTTGGGAGCAGTGTTGGCCCGGCTGACTCCGGATATGGCCGAGACCCTCATCGAAGAAGTGGAAACCGCCCCCCGGATATTCGGCTGCGCCGCCGGCCGGTCGGGATTTATCCTGCGGGGCTTCTTGATGCGGCTGATGCACCTGGGCTTCACCGTCTATTTTGTGGGGGAGACCACTACCCCCAGGGTCCGCCCCGACGACCTGCTCATGGTCATGTCCGGCTCCGGGGAGACGGCCCAGCCCCGGGAAATGCAACGCCGGGCCAACGCCGCGGGCGCCCGCACCCTGGCCCTGACCACCCACCCCGAATCTACCATCGGCCGGGAGGCCCAGGTAACCATCAACATTCCCGGGACCACCAAACTCACCCTGAACCAGGAAGCCAAGTCGGTCCAATGCCCCGGCAGCCTGTTCGAACAGGCCACCTTTCTCTTCCTGGAAGCCGTGGTGCTGATTTTCTACCAGCGGCGGATGGGAGCCAACCGGGGCGATGTCCTGGACCGCCACGCGGATTTGGAATAGGGGCAGGGGTTAGGGGTTAGGGATCAGAGGTTAGTTTGTAAAAGCTGGTGCGGCGATGGCAAACGCTGTGCGCTCTTATAAAGATTTGGTGGCCTGGCAGAAGTCCATGGACCTGGTCGCCGCAGTTTATCGAGCCAGCCAGGGGTTCCCCAAAGAAGAAATTTTCGGGCTGGTGAGCCAGATCAGGCGCGCTGCGGTCTCCGTCCCCAGCAATATTGCCGAAGGTCATGCCCGAACTTCAAAGAAGGAATTCCAATATTTTCTCAGCAATGCCCGCGGCTCCCTGGCGGAATTAGAAACTCAGCTGACCATCGCCTACCAACTCGCATATATTGACGAAACAGGGATAAATCAACTGCTTGACCGGTTAGGGGAAGTAGGGCGCATATTGAACGGACTCTTAGCAGCTCTAAAAAGATCGTCCAAATGAGAATAAGCCCCTGCCCCCTAACCCCTGACCCCTGATCCCTAAAATCTGACCAGGAACCTCAACCATGACGATAATTCTGCAGTTAGCGCTGGATTTTGTGGATTTGCACCGGGCCGTACGCGTGGCCGAGCAGGCCGTACCCGCCGGGGTGGATTGGGTGGAAGCCGGCACCCCCCTGATTAAGAGCGAGGGTCTGGACGCGGTGCGGGAGTTGAAAAGGCTCTTCCCCGGCAAGACCATCGTGGCCGACATGAAGATCATGGACGCGGGGCGTATCGAGGTGGAGTCCGCGGCCAAGGCCGGGGCGGGGATTATCGACGTCCTGGGGACGGCCACCGACGCCACCATCGAGGAGTGCATCCAGGCCGGGAAGAATTACGGCGCCAAGATTGCGGTGGACCTCATCGCGGTGGCCGACCCGGTGGCGCGAGCGAAGCAGGTGGAGGCCCTGGGGGCTGATTACATTTCGGTGCACGTGGCCATCGACGAGCAGATGCGGGGCCAGGACCCCTTTGCCATTCTCCAAGCCGTGAGCCAGGCGGTGCACGTGCCCGTAGGGGTGGCCGGGGGCATCAACTCCGAGACTGCCGCCGCGGCCGTGGCCCACGGGGCCGCCTATGTCATCGTGGGGGGCGCCATCACCAAGGCCCTGGACCCGGCGGCCGCGACCCAAGAGATCCGCCGGGCCCTGGATGAAGGGGTGGTGATTCCCACCACCTTGTTCAAGCGGGGCGGCGCCGAGGATATCCGCCGGGTGTTAGAGATGGTGTCCGCCGCCAATCTCTCCGACGCCCTGCACCGGAGCGGGGTGCTGGAGGGCTTGCGCCCCCTGGCCCCGGGAATGCGCCTGGTGGGGCCGGCCCTGACGGTGCGCACCTATCCCGGCGATTGGGCCAAGCCGGTGGAGGCCATCGACCTGGCCCAGCCCGGCGCGGTGCTGGTCATCGACGCCGGGGGCGTGGGGCCGGCCATCTGGGGCGAGTTGGCCACCCATTCGGCCATCCAGCGAGGGCTCAATGGGGTGGTCATCGACGGGGCCCTCCGGGACTCCGGGGACATCGTCAAGCTGGGCTTTGCCGCCTTCTCCCGCCTGGTGATGCCCAACGCCGGGGAACCCAAGGGTTTTGGGGAGATCGGAGTCCCCATCCGCATCGGCAACCAGAAAGTGGAAACCGGGGACTGGCTCCTGGGAGACGACGACGGGGTGACGGTCCTGCCCCGGAAGATCGCGGTGGAATACGCCAACCGGGCCATGGACGTCCTGGAAAAAGAGAACCGCATCCGGGAGGAGATCAAGGAGGGGCGGACGTTAGCGCAAGTAACGGATTTGCTGCGGTGGGAGAAGAAGGTGTAAATATTGATTGATTAAGAAAAGTTTGCTATAAATTATCAATATACGAAGAAGGAGGATAATATGCTGAAACACATTTTGTCCCCTATCCCGCCCCAGTTTTTCTCCGATTATCGGTAGTGAAGGGGCGGGTTACTTCGTAGCTTTGCCGGGCAATGCCCGGCTTTTTATTCAATGACTCCTCATTAAGATTCTCTGGTGCCAAAGATTCGCTTATTAATGTAGGGTGCGTCTCACGCACCATCAAGGGTTGGCGGGGCAGAGAATGGTGCGTAAGACGCACCCTACGATTCGACGGCGAGTAATCAGTCGTCATGGTTAATTTTCCAAACCCGCCCATTCCCGCTTTAATCCCCCAAAAGTTCCTTGATCCCAGATTTCCCCATTGTCTTGTATGCTATTTGTGCATACAATATAACAACATGGCATCTTGTCGGGGCAAAGCACAGGCGGGACGCCTGTGCCACCAAAGAACGAGACTACTATGAAGGAAAAAGAACCGGAATATGATTTCAGCCGGGGCCGGCGCGGGCCGGTGGCGGCATCGCCCGCCGGCAAGGCCCGCATCACCATCCGTCTGGACCAGGATATCTTGGAGTGGTTTAAGAACAAGGTGCATGAAGCCGGAGGCGGGAACTATCAGACCTTGATCAATCAGGCCCTGCGGGAATACATGCAATATCGCGACGGTCTCCTGGCGGAGACCCTGCGCCGGGTGATCAAGGAGGAACTGGCGGCGCCGAGGAATTAAGGCAGGCTCAAGTTAAGATTGGGAGGCCTCGTCTTGTTCCCGGCACCGCTTCCGGGCCTCCTTGCGGCAGAGTTCCCAGATGACGCAGCTTTGGCGGAACTTGCAGTAGAGGCAGGGGTCGGTGCAGGCCCGGCAATTATCCAGGCACTCCTGGCAGTAGGCGACCTCCATTTTCTGGCACAGAACGCATGCGTCCCGGTCCGGGTGATGGCGGCATTTATCCATAAATTCCCTAATCAGATTATAGCAAAAGTCTGGCCTCTGAACCAAGGGGAGCCGGAGATGCTCAGGCTGGTTCTGACCAGTCATACCCAGTTGCGCGCATAAAAGTTAAGAAAAGCTCACGGTCTGAGGGGCGCACCCGCGTGGGTGCCCAACATGAGGGCGGACACATGGGTCCGCCCCTACGAAAGATAAATTGCCTGTATGATCGCAGTTTGGCAACAGCCGTGCGTGAGCCCGGGGCCACCTGGGAATCATAAAAAGCTTACCCCCCTCACCCCGACCCTCGCCCCCATGGGCTTATCATTACCCACAAGTCGGGAAGTGATTGATGCAACAATTTTTTGGAGGCACAGGCTTTACCATGAAAGTCCACCCGTAGGGGCGGTGCGCTCACCGCCTCTACAAGGAATTTCATGATTGGGGGTGGCCCCAAACGCCATGCTGGTTTAGCCTGTGCGAGGATTTCCGCACAGTCTGGAAAGGCTGTGCCACCAATCAGAAAAACTTGTGGGTAATGATAAGCCCCAAGGGGGGAGAGGGAGCATAAGAGGAACTTATCTTAACCGCAATAATATGATAGCCTCAGGGTAAAGCCTGGGCCCGGGCCGGGAAGAGGCGGGGTCTGCGGTAAACATCAGGTTGCGAAACTCTTAATTCACGAGCGCCGTATTTGGAGAAAAGGATGGTCCATGCCTGAAGACCACTACACCGCCATGCGCCACCGGATGGTGGAGACTCAGATTGCGGCCCGGGGGGTGTCCGACCCCAGGGTGTTAGCGGCCATGAAAAAAGTGCCCCGGCACCGCTTCATCCCGTCTTCCCTGTGGGACCAGGCCCACGGTGACTATCCCCTGCCCATCGGGGAGGACCAGACCATCTCCCAGCCCTATATCGTGGCCCTGATGACCGAGATGTTGGAGCTGAAGGACACGGACCGGGTGCTGGAAATCGGCACCGGTTCGGGTTACCAGGCGGCCATCCTGGCGGAGCTGGCGGCCCAGGTCTTTACCATGGACCGGGTGGCGTCGCTCCTGGCCCGGGCGGAGCGGGTTCTGGCGTCGCTGGGATACACCAACCTCAAGACCCGGGTGGGGGACGGGACCTTGGGCTGGCCCGAGGAAATGCCCTTCGAGGCCATCATCGTCACCGCCGGCGCCCCCCAGGTGCCCCGGCCCCTGACGGAGCAGTTGGCCCTGGGCGGGCGACTGGTGATTCCCGTGGGGGACCGGTGGTCCCAAACCTTGACCTGCGTCCGCAAGACCCAAGAGGGGCTGAAGTTCGAGTACCACGGCGGCTGCCGCTTCGTGCGTCTCATCGGCGAGCACGGCTGGCAGGAGGCGGGGTGGACGTGAGTCAGGAAGGTATGGCGGGGTTGGTTTGAACTGAGAAAAGTTCAAAGTTCAAAGTTGGAGGTTCAAGGTTCGGTTATAGCCTTTGCCATAAATTCTCTCCGTTTGCTGGTTCTTAAATCCCCCTAAATCCCCCTTTGTCAAAGGGGGACTTTCAAAGGAAATCCGATAAGTTACCCCCTTTGGAAAAGGGGGGATAGGGGGGGATTTAGGTTATTGCGGCATGCGCCATAACGGAAAAAACTTTTTGCATTCGCGATAATCAAGCATACATCCTGCACACCATGAAAAACATCTCGCCGCTTTGCCGGCTTTACGGGTAGGGCAAAGGCTCCATGTGCAACTACCTTGAAAAGTTAATCAGTATGAGGTCTTTGGTTTCGTCCCCGAGTTTGGCACGGGAAGATTCCCAAGTGCAGCCTGGGCAACAATTGGGTTCCCAAGTTCAACTTGGGAACCAGACGTTGAAAAACCTATTGCGCCTGGGCCACCTTGGGTTCGGACAGGCGGGCCTTGATGACCCGGCTGGCCAGGGGAGCGGCTTGGGAGCCGCCGTGGCCGCCGTGCTCCACCAAGACTGCTACGGCCACCTGGGGGTCGTCGGCCGGGGCGTAGGCCACGAACCAGGCGTGATCTTCCAGGCCCCGGGCTTGCTTCTTTTTAGGATTATCCCGATCCATGGCGACCACCTGGGCCGTACCGGTTTTGCCGGCCACCTGGATGTGGGGCAGGCGGGCGGCCTTGGCCGTGCCGTCGTTAACCACCCCCACCAGGGACTGCCGCACCACCTCCAGAGTGGCCGGGCTGGCCCCCAGGCGGGATTGCACCTCGGGCTTGGCCCGGTAGAGAATCTCCCCGGCCGGGCTTTCCACCTTCTCCACTATATAGGGTTTATAGACGCTGCCGCCGTTGGCAATGGCCGCCACCACCCGGGCCATCTGGATGGGAGTGGTTAGATTGTAACCCTGGCCGATGGATACCGAGATCGTATCGCCTTCGCGCCAGGGCTGATGGAATCGCGCCTTTTTCCAGGCCGAGGAAGGCGCCAGGCCCGGCATCTCCTTGTCCAGATCGAGGCCGGTGGCCGCGCCCAGGCCGAAGCGCCGGCTCCACTCATTGATGCGGTCAATCCCCAGGCGCCGGCCCACCTCGTAGAAATAGATGTCGCAGGAATGCACCATGGCCCGGTGCAGGTTCATGGGGCCGTGGCCACCCTTGCGCCAGCAGTGAAACACGTGATTGCCTACGGGCATGGCGCCGTTGCAGTAGATGATGGTGCCGGGGGTGATGACCTTTTCCTCCAGGCCGGCCACCGCCATGACGATTTTAAAGGTGGACGCCGGAGGATACTGGCCCTTCAGGGTGCGGTTTTCCAGGGGGTGGGTCTTGTCCCGGTTGATTTTTTGCCACTCCTGGGTGGTGAGTCCCCGTTCGAAGGCCTCCTGGGAATAGGTGGGCGAGGACGCCAGAGCCAGGACCCGGCCGGTTTTGGGATCCAGGGCCACGATGGCCCCCTCCTGGCCTTCCAGGCAGGCCTCGGCTTCCCGTTGCACCCGGTTATCCAGCGTGAGGTAGATGTTGGCCCCGGGAGAGGGGACGACGCTGTCCAACTGGCCCAGTTCCCGGCCGTAGGCGTCAACCTCGATGCGGCGGGAGCCCCGTTGGCCCCGCAGGAACTTTTCCCAGGCCAGCTCCACCCCGCATTTGCCGAGGTAATCCCCCATCTTATAATTGGGAAGCTTGCCGCTCTTGAGCTGGACGTCGCTGATTTCCCCCAGATAGCCCAGGACGTGGCAGGCCATGCCCTTGTGGCGGTATTCCCGCTTCGGCTGGACCTGGATGAGGACCCCGGGCAGTTCCGGTTGAAAGGTCTCCACCCGGGCCATCTCTTCCCAGGCCAGGTCGGCGCGGACCCGCACCTGGTGCAGGCCGGCTTTCTTGCCATTTTGCAGTTGGGTCGTTAGTTGCTGGGGGTCCAGGCGCAGCAGGCGGGCCAGGCGGCTGGCCAGAAGGGGGATGTTCCCCACATCCTCCAGGACCACTACCAGTTCATAGCTGGGCCGGTTTCCCACCAGCACCTGGCCTTGGTGGTCCAGAATCATGCCCCGCCAGGGCGGCAGGTCCTGGAGTCGGATCCGGTTGTGTTCCGATCGCTGCTGCATTTCCTCCCCCTGCAACAGTTGCAGGAACCAGAGGCGCAGGAAGAGGACCCCAAAGAGGCACAGGATGATCAGGGCGATGCGGGCGAAGGTCCGGCGGACGCGCTCTTGTTCTTCCGGAGGCATCACCCCCCCAAAGCTGGTTCCCTGGGGCTTGAAGCCGGAAAATCTTGGTTCATTCATGCGCAGCATGGCCACTTTCACTCATCCGGGTCATCAACCCGGAAGGCTTGATTTACCGCTTTTTCCCTGGACATCTAAATACCATTAAATTCCTTATTAAAATAGACTTACCTTTTCTCTTGACTTACCCTTTTTTACCCTTATAATTGCCTCAGAGGTTGGAAAAAGGTTGGAATTTGAGTACTCCGGGTTAGAGAGAAACGACATCCGGGTAAGGAGAACAAGCTCACATGAAGCGCCATAAGACCACCTATCCAGGGATTTTTTATCGTGAAGCCGATCGCATCGGCGGTAAAGGGCTTGAACGTGTCTATTATATCGTTTTCAAGCAAGGCGGCAAAGTTTTTGAGGAAAAGGTAGGCCGTCAATTTAAAGACGATATGACTCCGGCCAGGGCCGCCCGGATCAGGGCGGAGCGCATTGACGGAAAGCGGCAATCCCGCCAAGAGATCAGAGAGGCTGCGAAGCAAATCTGGACAGTTGACCGTCTATGGCAGGAGTACATCGAACCCAAGCCAAAATCAACAGGGTTCAAGACAGATTTTTATCGCTATCAGAAATTCCTTCAAACCCCCTTTGGTGGGAAAGAACCGAAGGCCATAGCCCAAATAGATACCCACCGGCTGCGGATCACCCTTGCCAAGACCTTGGCCCCCAAGACCGTCAAGAATGTTCTGGAATTACTTGAGAGGATCATCAATTTCGGGATGAAAAAAGGATTGTCCCCCGGCCTGGGCTTCAAAATCGAAATGCCCCGAGTGAACAACCTCAAGACAGAGGACCTCACCCCGGAGCAGTTGGTAGACCTCTTGAGCGCCATTGATGAGGATCACGACATACAGGCGGCGAACTTAATGAAGATGGCCCTGGTAACTGGTATGCGCCGCGGGGAACTGCTCAAGCTGCAATGGGCTGATATTGATGTCGAGAAGGGATTTATCCATATCCGGCATGACCCCAAAGGTGGCAAAGACCAGACAATCCCATTGAATCAGGCGGCACGGGAGGTATTAGAACATCACCCTAAATCCGACTCGCCCTTTGTGTTCCCTGGCCGTGGTGGAAAGCAGAGAACCGGCATAAATGCACCAGTGAACCGAATCAAGTCTCGGGCGGGACTCCCCAAAGACTTCCGGCCCCTTCATGGCCTGAGGCACACCTACGCCTCCATGCTGGCCTCTTCCGGCCAGGTGGACCTCTACACCCTGGGAAAGTTACTGACGCACAAGAGCGCCGCCATGACGATGCGATACGCGCATTTGAGAGATGAGACCCTACGCCGGGCAAGTGACTTAGCATCTGACCTGATAGGTCAGGCCATGAACGGCCGCACCCTTCATGTGGTGAACATGGAAAAAGAGAAAAAAGCGCATTAAGTCTGAAAATTTCCGGGGATAGGGAGCGCACCCGACACGGCGGTTATCCTGGCCGCCTTCCCCGGTTTCACCCCAGGACCGCGCACAGGAGGCGGATATGAAGGATGATTTTGGATACCCCCCAAAGCTTGATCACCGAAGTGAGCTTTTACAGGTAGCGCTTCATGAACTCCGAAGTAATATACTCGACCAGATTGAAAAACTCTTGGTCAGGGTTTTTTATAGCCAGGATTTCCACTCATTTTATAGAGATTATAAGGGTAGGCTTGACTATAAGACTTTTGAGCAAAAATTATTGCAGGGCTTGGAAGAAGTAAGAACAAAAGAAGTGCAGGGAGATAAATCGAATTTACCATATTTTTTTCGTATCTTATCAAATATAAATGAATCAATATCCCTTGAACTTGGCCAGGTTAATAGCCAAGAAGAGCGAGAAGATATTTCCCCCCAAATATTGTCCTTGCTTTTGTCCTATGATTATTTACCTCCTAAAGAATGGAATGATATCGTTATCCATCTTACTTATTTATTTATTTGGTGGGAATTACATTCCAGAAGTCAGAACTTACTTGATGATTTTATTCCACTTGGGGATTTGTTATATCTCTCCTCTTTTAGTAAATTAGTGGGGGCTTCTTACGAGTTATTAACTTCTAATACTATGAAGGGGGAACGTGAATTAAAAAGGACTATTAAGGCCTCCAAGGGTAAGAAAGAGAAAACTGATAAAAGAAAAGCATTTATCATTGCGATTTATGAGCATGGGAAAACTATAGAAGCTGGAACCAAATCCAATAAAGCCTATACTATAATAAAAAATCAATTTGAAGATTCGCGAGGCAAGGAAAGATTGTGGGGAACAATCCCAAAGGACCAAAAAAAAATGCCTACCCCGAATCTTGACAGCATTAAACGATGGCTTATAGAAGCAGGTATTCACAACCGAGATTTTAAGAAGGAGGGGAGGTATTGGATTAAGCAGACGTAACGTGTGCGGAATAATATTATTTATATTTGTGCAGACGTAACGTGTGCGGAATAACGGTAAGTAATTAACCTTTTTTACTTCATATTTAGTTGCTATACCTTGAGGTAGGAACTTTTGTTTCTACCTTTTTATATTTTGGAGGTGCCATGGAACACCAAGATCGTTATGTGAATGACGTCGAAGCGGCCAAGATATTATCGGCAAGCCCGCAAACCTTAAGAAACTGGCGGTTTTTGGGGAAAGGCCCGGATTATTCAAAAAAATCCCGCATGGTCCGTTATTCCATCAAGTCCCTGATCAGCTTTATGGAGAGCGGCCGGATCACCCCCGAGGGCGGTGGCGGCGGCCGTGAACGTTAACGCTAACCCCAGCACCGAAACCACCGGCGGTCCGGAGGCGGCCCAAGGCCAGGGCCTGACTGGTGGCGGCCAACCAGCCCTGGAGGCCCCATGATATCCCAGGTGCCCCCCCACTGCCTCGCCGAGGTAAAGACCACCCCGGGTAATGTAGATGAAATTCTTATGGCGGCGAGGGCGAAGATTGCGGAGGAAGAGGCCGCCTACACCAAGCCAACATTCACGTTTGATGAGTTGCTTGAGTATGTGAAAGGCGGTGAAGCTGGCGACGCTAAGATGTTCGTTCAGATATTCCAAGAAAAGATTGTCAAAGATCACGCGGCAGACGTTTGGTATTGCTATGCGGGTCATCATTGGGAACTGGACGAGTTAAACGAAACCTTGGCCAGGGTCGAAGATTTGATCCCCCACTATGCCAATGGAGCGCGGCAATGTTCCAAACAGGAATTGAAGGCCACGCGAGCCATGGACAAAGAGACGGCTGAATTGGCTAAGGCCACCAGAGAGATGTTTCTCAAAAAAATTACCTGCCTTCAGCGTCGCCGGTATCGGCAAGATGTCCTGGTTCTGGCGGCGGCCGGTGAATCCTCGCTAGGGATCACCGGCAAGGAGTGGGATCTCGACCCCTACTTATTGCCCTTCAAGAATGGTGTCCTTGATCTAAAAAAACGTCTGTTTCGGCCTGGTCAACCGAGTGACTATATCAAGACAGTCTGCCCCACGAAATGGCAGGGATTTGATGTCCCGGCTCCCCGGTGGGAGAAATTCATTTTGGAAATTCTGGACGGTGATCCCGATCTTATCGCCTACTTGAAGCGGCTGCTTGGTTACGGGATTGCTGGCTTAACCGTCGAACATAAGCTCCCGATCCTGTGGGGTCCAGAGGGCCGAAATGGCAAAGGTACGCTACTCGAAACCCTTAATTATGTTCTTGGCCCCCTTGCCGGACCCATTCCGGGGGAAATGCTGCTGGAACAAAAGTATCCACGATCTCCTGCGGCCCCCAGCCCCGACATAATGGCGCTGCGCGGCAAGCGGCTGGCATGGGCATCCGAAACGGACGAGGGGAAAAACATCGACGCTGGCAAAGTGAAGCTGCTGACCGGTGGTGACACCCTCACAGGCCGCCCCCCATTCGGCAAGCGTCAAGTGGATTTCCCGCCCACGCACACCCTCATGCTGCTTACGAATTTCCGGCCACGAGTAAACCCCAGGGATGCCGCCTTATGGGACCGGTTACACCTCATCGAATTTAAAATTTCCTTCGTGGATGCTCCGGCCAAGCCCAACCAACGGCCCCGAGATAAGTACCTGTCCATAGAGTTAAAGAAAGAGGCCAGCGGCATCATTGCTTGGCTGGTGGCCGGCAATTTTGAATGGCAGGAAAAAGGGCTGGCCCCCCCTCTCCAGGTGTTAGGCTCTACCAAAGAATACCGCAAGAGTGAAGATTCGGTCGCCCAATTTATAGAGCAATGTTGCGTGGTTGGCGATGGGAAAATAGCCCGGGCCAAGGAATTAGCCGACGCATATGTTGATTTTTGTAAAGATGGGGGATTAAAAGCTATCGGAAAGAAAAAGTTTTTTGAGAACCTACACGGTGATTTTTTAAAAGATAGAGACAATAAGGGCATTTATTACAAAGAGTTAGGCCTACAAGCATAGCCTAACCGTGTAGGTTGTGTAAATATCTTCTATAGGAGCTTCTATAGTAAAAAATAGCTTTCCCTAGGGGGGGGGATAGGGAATTCCCTACACAACCTACACAAATTAAGGAAGATTATGACAATTATTGATTTAATTCAATCAGATGGCTTTTTTTCAAAACGTGTAGGTTCGACAGGCGGCGGGGAATTTGCTGGCGTCTGTCCCTGGTGCCTCGGTGATGATCGGTTTCGATGCTGGCCGAGTCAAGGCGAGTTTGGAAAATACTGGTGCCGCGGCTGCGGGCGATCCGGCGATGCGGTCCAGTACCTTCGGGACCATCGCCGCATGACCTTCCAGGAAGCCTGTCAATACCTTGGCCGGGAGATTTCCCCGCCCTCTTCCTTGGCCGGCAGTAGGGCGCCGAAACCTCAGTGGTCACCGCGGGCGACTGCGGACCCTGGTGATCTCTGGCAAGGCCGGGCCAGGGCGATGATGGTGGGCGCCAGCTATAACCTCTTCCAACCTATCGGGGCGCGGATGCTGGGGTGGCTCACTGAGAAACGCGGTTTGACAGTGGAAACTATTAAGGCGGCTGGCCTGGGATACCTCCCCCTGGACAGGTGGGAGACGGCGCCGGCCTGGGGGCTGGTGGAAATCCTGAAAGATGATGGCACGGCCAAAAAATTATGGTTCCCCCGGGGGCTGACCATTCCTCTTTGCACTGGTGACCAAGTTCTGCGAGTGCGTATCCGCCGGCCGAAATCCGCTGGCGATCCCCGTTATTTTTTGGTTCGCGGCAGCGATACCCGGGCGATGATTCTGAGCACCGACAAACCCTCTACCCTCCTGGTGGAATCCGAGCTTGACTCCTTACTCTTGCACCAGATGGCGGGTGACTTGGTGAACGTCATAGCCCTGGGGAACGCGCAGACCCGGCCGGATCAGCAGATCGCGGACCTCTTAAACCAAAGCAAGTTGATCCTGGTGGCCCTTGATGCTGACCAGGCCGGCGCCGCCGAGTCCTGGGGATGGTGGAAGAAGGAGCATTACCCCCAGGCGCATAGGTGGCCACCGGTGGCGGGCAAGGACCCCGGCGACATGTTGGCGGCCGGGGTTAACCTCAGAACATGGGTAGAGGCGGGGCTCATGGAGTATGCTGCAAACCTTGCCGCCCAACCGGAGCGCCCCCTCCACCAGGCCGGCGCAGAGGAGGAACTCGCCGTTGAGGAGCACCACGAACCGCCCCCATCATCCCACTTTGCGACTTGCGAGCCGTGCCCCTGGTATGCATCGAATCCATGGAGCCATGACCCCACTCTTTTGGGCTGGTGCCACCGTCGGATGGAGCCCCTGGCGGCGGGCAGCCCCGCTTGTGAGGAATTTCGTCACGGGGAGGTGCCACCCAGGCAACCCTACGAAAAAGTCCCGGCAGTCCCGGCGGCCACGTCCCCAGCCCTACAGGAGCGCATCCTGACTTGTTTCGACTGCACGATGCACGAGCACGATCTGATTAATCCGCCTGCGGGCTGGGGGCGCTGCACCTTCAAAGATAAGTGGCGCTATGGGTTGCGGCCGGCGTGTGAGGATATTGGCGGAAAAACGACGCTCTGAGACGGCCTTGGTTGAACAATAAAGGAGTGGAGCATGGATTATGCCGAGATAAAAATTATGGCCAAAGAGCAGAAGGTCAGAGTCACCGACCTCATTGTCCTGGCGCCGGCCAACGACCCATTTTACGTCGGCACCGATGGCGACACCCTCCTGGGCAACTGGTTTTATGAGCTTTGGCAACGGTTTAACTATAACACCGGAGTCCACATCCGGCGTGTTCATTACCAAATCGTGAGTCAAAAAGCCCGGGTCCTGATGCCGAATGGCATGGCATACGAGAACACCGATCAGTGTTGGAAGCTCTTAGGGCAGGCGGCTAAGAATGCCAGATACCTCGGTTTGGTGGACCCCCTGGCCTTAGATGATAGGCGAAACCCGGCGCCGATGATATTCGCTGAGTTTGCCGGGGAGTATGGAGTCATCGGGGTGACCGGCGAGCTCGACTACTCCTATGACTTGAGTTTGCCATATTTCCCCGACTTGCCCGACTATGAATTGTCTGGCTTCGTTGGAGAGCAAGATTACCTCGTGGAAGTTTGGGCTGAAAAATCCACAATGAACGACGTTCTCGTTCCGCTTTGCCGGGGTCACCATGTGAACCTGGTCACCGGCCTGGGGGAACTGAGCATCACCGCGGTTGCATTACTGGTGGAGCGAATCGCCACAACACAGAAGCCAACCAGAATTTTGTACGTCTCGGATTTCGACCCTGCCGGCTTATCCATGCCGGTCGCAGTGGCAAGGAAGCTCGAATTCCTCATTCAGGATCAGGATCACGATGTCCAGCTGCACCCCGTCGTTTTATCCCGGCAACAGACGATCGACTACGCCCTGCCAAGGACGCCTATCAAGGATACCGAGCGACGCAAAAACGGATTTGAAAATCAACACGGCCAAGGCGCGACCGAGCTGGACGCTCTCGAGGCGCTTCACCCCGGCGAACTGAGAACCATTCTTACCGGCTACATCCGGCGATATTACGATACCGGGTTGGATAGTTCTGTAATGGATGCCAAAGTAGAACTTTACGACGAACTGGAGGCGATCCGGGGAGAAGTTTTGTCTGAATTTGAGCCGGAAATTGAGCAACTGCGCCATGAATACAAGGAACTTCGAACCAAGGTCAATGAGCAGATGTCGGGATATCAAACCCGAGCCAGACAACTATGGCATGCCATAAGCGCCGAACTTAAGCACAAAATGCCGGATTTGGAAAACTTTCCAGTCCCCGAGCCAAAAGAAGCCAACGAAATAGATGGCGCTCTTTTTGATAGCAACAGGGATTATTTTGAGCAGTTGACAGCATATCGTGAGTGGCGCAACGGTGGCCCTGGTGAACAGGAGCGCCAGAACGACCTCGTATAATGCCTCTGGCTGAACGATTGTGGGGTGTCCAGGGCACAGGTAGGGGGGAAGCTATGAATTACCATCAGGATTGACTATCAGACGCACCTGGGGCCGCTCAGTGAGCTTCCCGGACCGGTGGCTACTAAGATAAGGGAGGCGTAAACCGATGTCCCAAAGAGGTAAGAAAAATTCCAAATTCTCACCGCGGCAGATCAAGTTCTTGGAATTGTATCTCTCTGGGTTCTCGATGAAAGCCGCGGCCCGCGCCGCGGGCTACCGAGGGTCCAGCGACCCGGCTCTATGCAATACCGGCCGGGCCATTCTCACAAAATATCAGCAGAGTGGAATTTTTCGCGGGGTGGGGGGCGGCGAGGGCCGAATTGCCCAGTTATTGATTGACATGGCGTCGAATCACCAATCTGAATCCGGCCGGCTGAAAGGCTTGCGGATCTTGTCCAAGGTAATGTTATCCCGCCGATAGAGGCGATGATTAACCGCAAAAAATTTAGGCCACAAGAGGGGAGGTTAACCCAATGAGCAGCAGATTATCGGACCTTCAAAGAGAGATTTTGCTTCTCTGCCTCGAAAGCAGATTTCTTACCTGTCAGGACATTTTGCGCCAGGTTTTTGGCGGGCGTCAGTACGAAACGGCCCACGCCTCCTTATCCAGATGCCTAACCAGGTTGTGGCTGCGAGGTTTGATAGAATACTGGAAAACCTTAACCCGTTACAGGACCGCAATTACCCTGACTCCCGAAGGGGAAACGCTGGCCCAGGCCATTTTGGCGGAGGGGGAAGATGCGCCCGTTGACGGTTAAGGAGGTGTTGAATTTCAAAATAGGAGGTTTATTAATTAGTCTAAATCGTCCAATAATTAATAATATTGATTAGTTATGATAATTTTGATGATCTTAATTCAAGAGTATTTCACCCTTGCCTCGCCTGATATTCATGTTTTTTGCATATTTTTATAACAGTTTTCCACATTTTCACCGAGGAACCAAAATTACCATTAATTAGTAATAGTGTCAGTAAGTTATCCTATAATTTCAGGCCATTTTGTGTGCCCCTGTTCCCTGATATATCCGGTTAAACGGTTACTTACCATCCCGCACAACCTCTCTTCCTCCGGGTCCGCCGGTGTCCTATCGAGA
>JAHIKF010000188.1 GCA_018897875.1 Pseudomonadota bacterium
TTATACCAAGTTGCGCTCATAGAAGTAAGAAAAGCCTCTTCCTGTAGGGGCGCACCCGCGTGTGCGCCCTCGATCCAGGGCGGACACATGGGTCCGCCCCTACAGAAGATCAATTACCTGTATGACCGCAGTTTGGTATTAGGCTGCAAATTTGTTCTCTCAACCAATTATACCAAGTTGCCGTCATAGAGGTAATTCTGGCTTTATGGTTGCAACCCCCGTAGGGGCGGTTCGCGAACCGCCCCTACAATTCGGATTATTACTTGTTTGACAGCAACTTGGTATTAATGGTTGGGAACGGAGGTTTTAAGTCCCCCTTTCCTAAAGGGGGATTTAGAGGGATTATCAAGCGCTTATTTAATCCCCCCTGCCCCCCTTTAGAAAAGGGGGGTGATTTTTTCCCAATTTAAGCTTCCTCGGTTGATTCAAAATGACGCCGAAAATCGGTTTTGACATGACTTATAGAACAAGAAGTCATGTTATTTAGAATTTCCTTAAATAATTTTCACCGCCTTTTTAAAGATTATTTGTCAAACCAGATAATGCGGTGTAATATTAAATCGTTAATTATTTCCAGCCGTCGACCATGGATGGTCCTGCATGTCTTTTTATGCATCGGCAGCCAGCCAGGAAAAGTTAAACGCCGACCCCCGGGAGCCGCACCGGCCGGGCCTTATCCTGGGACTGCGGCCGCTGGCCCGGCCCCTGGTGCCGGTAACCCTGGCCCTGATAGCGGGGATTGCCGCCCCGGCCTGGGGTCTGCGCCTGCCGGATCCCTGGCTGCTGGCGGGCGCACTCGCCCTCTGGGCCGCTCTGGCCTTCCTCTGGTGGCAGCGGCGTCCGGCCCGGTTTCTGCCCTTGATCCTGTTCGGGCTCCTGGGGGTGGCCTTCTACCAACAGGCCTGGCAGCCGGATTTTCCTCCCGGACACCTCGCCAAACTGCCCCAACACCAGAACCTGACCCTCTTCGGGCATCTTAACCGGCCCGGCAAGCTGGGGGGGGAACGGGTCCAGCTCTTTATGGAAGCCGTCGCCTGGCGGAGCCCCTGGGGCTGGCGGCCCGCGTCCGGCAACCTCCTGGTGCTGGCGCCGGTGCCGGAGCCCCCGCCGGTGGGCACCGGCCTGGTGGTTAGAGGGCGTATCAACCCGCCTCGCCTGCTGCTCAACCCTGGCACCTTCAACCGCCCCCGGTTCCTGGCCGCGGACGGGCTGTTCCGGGAGGTGCGGCTTTCAGACCCGCAACGAGCGATCTTTCTGGCCGAAACCCAAGACTATCCCTGGGCCGAGAGGCTCCGGGGGGGCATCCGGGAGCTTCTCAAGGGCATGGATCCCGCCGGCCGGGCCATCTATCTGGCCATGCTCCTGGGGGACCAGGGCGAGATCACCCGGGAGATGCGCCATAATTTTGCCCGCACCGGCACCAGCCACCTGATAGTCATTAGCGGCCTCCACCTGGGGATGGTGGCTTTGGTCACCTACTTTCTCAGTTTCTTGTTGCTGACCCGCTTTCCCCGGCTCCTGTTGCGGGTCAACGCGGTCAAGATCGCCACCCTGCTGGCGGCCATCCCGGTGGTGTTCTACGCCTGGGTGGCCGGGGGGTCGCCCTCCACCCAGCGGGCCGAAGTCATGGTGCTGGCCTACCTGTTCCTGGTCTTCCTGGGGCGCCCCGGAGAGGTTTGGAGCGCCCTGGCCCTGGCGGCGCTCATTATCCTGAGCCTGTCGCCGCTGCGCCTCTTTTCCATTTCTTTCCAGCTCTCCTTTGCGGCGGTGGCCTTCCTGATCTACCTGGTGCCCCGTTTAGTAGAAGGGACTAATTGGTCGAAACTTGACTATCCATTCCCGAGGGGCGCAGTCCGTCTGATATTATTCCGCATCAAGGAGTGGTTTATCGTCTCGGTGGTGGCGGCCCTGGCCACCGCGCCCCTGGCGGCCCTCTATTTCCAGGTGGTCTCGCTCCTGGGCATCCTGGTCAACCTGGTGGCCATTCCCCTGGTCCTGCTCCTGGCCCTGCCCTTGGGGGAGGCCGCGGTCATCTCCCAGGCCTTCTCCCTGACCCCGGTGGCCCAGGCCCTGCTCTTTGTGGGCAAACTCCCCCTGTGGCTGGGCTATCAGGTGATCCAGTGGGCGGCCGGGGTCCCCGGGGCGGCCATCACCACGTCCACCCCCACCTGGCTGATGATCGCCGCCTACTATGCCGTCCTGATCCTGGTCTTTTATCCCCGGCGGACGTTGCTGACCTGGGCCGGGGCGGGCCTGGCGGGGCTGGTTCTGCTGACATCCGCGGCCCTGCCCCTGGCCACGGTCCCCAAGGCCATGGAAGTGACCTGCCTGGACGCCTATGGGGGGCTCGAGGGGGTGGTGGTGACCCCGGAGAACCGGCGCCTGGTGGTGTCCGCGGCGCTGCCTCCCCGGTGGGGCCGGCCCGCCCCGGGTTGGGGGCCGCTGCCGGGATACTTGCATTGGCGGCAGTTCCGGAGCCTGGACCTGGCCATCGCCTTGAACCTGAGCGAGGCCAACGCCGGGGAACTGCTCACCCTGGCCCAGCAGTTCAACGTCGGTTCATTCTGGTACGGCCGGCGGGACCGGGCCGGGGCGGCCTATTGGGACCTGGCCAATTACCTGGGCGACCGGGGCGCCTCGCCGCGGTCCCTGGAACGGGACAAGCCCCCGGCCGCAGTGGGCCGCGTGGACTTGCAGTACGTCAAACTGGCCGTGGACGCGGCCCCGGCCCTGGAAGTCGCCTATCAAGGCCAGAGGGTCCTGCTGCTGCCGCCGGTGAGGGGGCTGGCGGCTGAGGCCCTGCCGGCCGTCGCCGGGTCCTTGGAGGCCCTGGTCATCCCCGCGGAACTGGCCACCGCCGAAAACCGCAACCACATCATGGCCCGCCTGAAACCCCGGCGGGTGGTGGTCTATGGCGACCCCGGCCGCTCCGCGGCTGCCCGGTCTCCCTGGCCCGTGCCCTGCCAGTTCACCCGGGAAGGGGCGGTGAGCCTCTACCTGGACGCCTCCGGGGTAACCGCCCGGCAATGGCGGCCGCAAGAGTGATTTTTGGATACGAAGTTGCAGTCAAAAAACTGATACTATTCATGTCATTCTGAACGGAGCGCCGCGGAGTGAAGAATCTCGGTGGCTTAAAAAGAGAAATTCTTCGCGGCGCTCAGAATGACAAAAAATAGTCTTTTGATTGCTCGTTGGCCTGAATGGGGCGATGGAATGCCCCTGACCGGGCAAGATTACACCGCCCTCAAAGGCTGTTCAGCGCTTACGACTTACGACTTACGAGAAGTCTTGGGGATGAAGTGGCTCATCTGCTGCTTCACTTCGGCGGCGTTGCACTTGGGGCAGGCGACCTGGCTGGCTTCGTAATCCTTGAGACTCATGATAAGCACAAACTGTTCGCCGCATTTGACGCAGACATATTCATAGGTGGGCATGGCAGTCCTCCTAATATGCAAGGTAATATTTTCATAATAATAATAATGAGTTCTTCGCGTTATTGCAAGGAGTATCCACCGTTGCAAGAAAAAATATCCCCTAAAATCCGTCGGCCGCGTTCCAGGCGTCATTCTTGGTGCGAACGACGCATCTGACTAAATACGGTAGTTCATAAATCCGGTAACGTATTCTTACTCCGTGAAGATCACTTCCCCCTCACCCTGACCCTATGTATCTTAGGTAAAGATGCGCTCTCCCCCATTGGGGGAGAGGGGAAAAGACGGGACCGCTTTGAGGCTCTGTTCCGAAAAGTTCCCGTAGGGGCGGTTCGCGAACCGCCCCTACAACGGCTTTTCATAATTTATGGGTGAGCCGAAGGCCCATGAACGACTGCCATCATAAAAACCCCGGCGACCTAACCTACCCCCTCTCCCAACGCTTCGGGGTGAGGGGGGCGATATATGACGTGAGCGTCTTTATGAAATCCTGTGCTAAGGGAAACTGCCTTTTTGAGCCCCGCTTGGGGTAAGGGGTCAGGTGGGGATAGAGGCAGTTTAAAATGCCTGGCCAACGCGGCCGTGGCTCCCAGGGCAGATCTGGCCCGCGGGCAGGAGCAAGGTTCCGGGCACCAGGCTCCGGGCCACCAGGAGATTGTACCACTCATAGGCCTGGTGCGGTTTCGGGGTCTCCATGATGGCGGCCTCGGGCTTGAACCAGGGGTGGAAAAATAAGTGCCGCAGGCCCGCCAGTCCGATGGCGCCCTGGCCCAGGTGCCAGTGGCGGTCCCGCCGGGAATTGCAGGCGACCCGGGAGTCGTTGAGGTGGACGATCTTGACCGCGTCCAGTCCCGGCCCCCGGGCCAGGTCCGCCAGCAACCGGGCGACCCCCGGGGGGCGGCTCAGGTCATACCCGGCCCCATGGGCGTGGGCCGTATCCAGGCACAACCCCAGGGGCACGCGGCTTCCGGTGATGATGCGCTCCAGGTGCTCGAAGCGCCAGCCCAGTTCCTGGCCCTGACCCGCGGTATTTTCCAGGAGCACCAGGGGCGGCGGCGGCACCTGAGACACCGCCAGGGCCAGGGCCCGGGCCACCTGTGCGAAGCTGGCCTCCCCCAGCGGCCCGTGGCCGGGATGCACCACCAGGTAGTCGGCCCCCAGGGCCCGGGATAGCTCCAGTTCCCGGGACAACCTCTCGGTGGACAAGGCATAAAGAACCGGATCGGCCGTGGCCAGATTGGGGAGATACCCGAGATGCACCACCAGGGGTCCCAGCCCCGCCAGGACTCGGGCTCGACAAAAATCCCGAATCGCCGCCGGCGACACCGGGCGCCATTTCCAGCCCCGGGGATTCTGCACAAAGATCTGGAGGGCCTCGCAGCCCAGGACCTGGGCCTGATGGACCGCCCGGCGCAATGAACCGGCGATGGAGAGATGAAATCCTAAGCGCATACAAGCCCTTGGGGGAAAAGGGGAAAGGGGGAAAAGGCGAAAAGGGAAAAAAGCAAAAAAATTCCCGGAGATTTCGCCTCCCTTAAGGCCGATGCCCAACCAAAATGAGCCATGGGGAATCTAATCCATGCACCGAGCCTTGCATCCATCGGGTTTCTCCCCTTTTCCCCTCTTCGCCTTTTTCCCTTTTCCCCCAGCCTTTTTGCCGAGAGAAGCGCATGAAAACTACCAGAATTTCTGATATATAAAAACCCATGACCTTTCCGGCGGTGTTCCGCTCCCCTATCCTGGAAAACTACGTGGCCCGGGAGTTCCTCAAGCTCATGGGCCTGAGCCTGGTGACCTTTGTCTCCCTGTTCATCATTGTGGATTTCTTCGAAAAGATTGACCGCCTGGTTCGGGCCCAACTGGGGCCGGGAGCGCTCCTGGAATACCTCATCCTCAAGCTCCCCTTCGCCATCGGCCAGGTGCTCCCCGCCGCGGTCTTGCTGGGAGTCATGCTCACCTTCGGCCTCATGTCCCGATCCCATGAAACCATGGCCATCAGAACCTCGGGCCTGAACATCCTGTCCCTCATCCGGCCGACCATCATCTATTCCGGGGTGGTGGCCCTCCTCCTCCTGGCCCTGAATCTCTACCTGATACCCTGGAGCCAGGGCCGGCTCGATGTGTTCTGGCAGACCCAGGTGGACAAGAAGCCGCCCCGCAACCTGCACAACCTGGAGCACTTCTGGTACAAGGGCGACCAAGCCATCTATAATATTGTCATGTTCCGCAAAGATATCCAGACCCTGGAAGGGGTTAAAATTTACCTCTTCGACCGCCAGTTTCACCTGGTGCAGATCATTGCCGCGGCCCGGGCCCAATGGCAGGGGGACCACTGGCAGTTCTCGGAGGGTTATGTCCAGTTCTTTGACGCCGCCACCGGGGCGGTTACCGGGGAAAAGTTCCAGCAGCGGGACCTGGTGCTCACGGAACACCCCAAGGACTTCGCCGACCTGGAAAAGAAAGTCACGGAAATGGATGTGAATGAACTCTATCGCTATACGGCACGCCTGGAGCGGGATGGCTATCAATCCACCCCCTACCGGGTGGACCTTTACAGCCGTTTTTCCCTGGCGCTGACGCCCCTGATCCTGGTAATGCTCGGGTTGGGGCTGGCCTTGCGCCATGAACAGATTCACCTCACCTCCATGGTGGCGGTGGGCCTGGGGCTCATGTTCCTCTACTGGCTGTTTTTTGGCTTTTGCGCCTCTTTCGGCCAGGCCGGCAGCATCCCCGTGCTGCTGGCCGTCATCGCCCCCCATCTGGCCTTCGGTGCGGTGGCGGCAAGGCTGCTTCATCAGGTGGTCAGGTGACCCGCCGGGTCCCGACCGAGGTTCCCCCCGTTTAATTTTCTGCCGTGCCGATATAAATAACCGGCTGATTTTTTTTTGCCGGCACGACTGCGGGCGAAAATGAGGCCTGGATGGCCTCGGTGTCAACCGCGGCGAATAAAATCATATTATATCAAAAGGTTAAACATTTGCGGGACTGATTTTCGGGATAAAGGCGCAATCTTTTTTCGAAACGGCGCCGAATAGTTTGGGAAAATGTAATGATAGGGCAAGAATTTTTTAACATTTTTATTGTCATCCGCCGGGATTATGTGCTATCAAGGGGAAACTGCAACCTCAGGTGGACTCGGGCTTTGAGAATAAAACTCGACCCGGCCTCCGAGGGACAAAAACAACTTAAAGGGGGGATGGGCGTCGGGGTACCCATTTTCCGAATTTTGGGCGTTGGTGTAATGGTTAAGTAGTCAACCGCTAACCAGGAGAAAGGGAGAGAGAATTATGACCAAAGCAGAGTTGATTGCCCAAGTAGCGGGAGAGGCTCAGGTAAGGAAGGTGGACGCGGAAAAGGCCATTAACAGCTTAATCAGGATTGTTTCAGCGGCGCTCAAGTCCCAGGGCCGGTTGGCGCTGGCGGGCTTTGGCACCTTTATGGTGACGGAGCGCAAGGCCCGGGAAGGCCGGAATCCTCAGACCGGCAGCCCCATCAAGATTCCCGCCACTAAGGTGGTAAAATTTAAGCCTGGGAAACAACTGAAAGATTCCGTTAAGTAGGCAGCCCCAGGACCAGAGCTGTCCTGACTGCGCCCCCGGGAGTAAGCTCTTGGGGCCAGTGGGAGACGCAGGCCGGGGTCTCAGCCGGCTCCCCCCGGTAGGACCCGAAAATTAGAGAACGGCTCCCTGGAAAAAGCGACTCAGTGGGACAAGGCATCCGCAGCAGTTACGGTGAGATGAGCCCCTCGCCGGTTTAGGCTTGCGCCTGCTCTTGAATGTTCCCCGGCAGATTCCACGAGTCAGCGGACAGGAGGGGGTCGATCCATAGGTGGCCTGACCCATCAGGCAATTCGGTTTAGAAATGGCGATTATTTAACGGGGTAGTTGTTCGTGGTGAACCACGAACCGGCCCGGGCCGCCTGTTGACCCGACCATAACCCCCAAAACCCCATCACCGATTGGATTGATTTAGAGAATGATGTGAGGGCGGGACTGCACCGGTTCCCGCCCTCACGTTATTGTACATCCGCCAGCACCTCCTCCAGGGCGGCCATGATGGCCGCCTGATCCCCCGGCAGCAGGGTGCGCACATCCAGCCACACCACCCCATGTTCCACCCGGCCGATGACCGGCGTCCCGGCCTGGCGCAGTCGGGCTTCCAGTTCCTGGGGGGCCAGGGAGGCGACGGCGAGGGTCAGGGCCCGGCTGGGCAGGGAGGCCTGGGGCAAAGCCCCGCCCCCGGCCCGGCCTTCGCTCTCCACTACTTCTACCTTGAGGCTGGCTCCGAAGCGGCGCCGCACTCGCCGGGCCAGGGCGCGGGCGGCGCGGTCCAACTCCGCCACCGGCCGGGTCAACATCCTGAGGGTGGGGATCTCGGCCAGGGCCCGGGGCTCCTCCAGGTAGAGGCGCAGCGTGGCCTCCAGGGCCGCCAGGGTCATCTTGTCGGGACGCAGGGCCCGGGTCATGGGGTTATTTCGTAAGGCCCCAACCACTTCTTTGTTCCCCAGGACCAACCCGGCCTGAGGCCCGCCCAGGAGCTTGTCGCCGGAAAACAGCACCAGATCGGCCCCGGCCTTGAGGGTCTCCTGCACCGTGGGCTCGCGCTCCAGGCCGTAACGGCTCAAATCCACCAGGCAGCCGCTGCCCAAATCTTCCACGACTTTAAGCCCGTAACGCCGCCCCAGATCCACCATCTCCGCCAGGGTCACTTCATGGGTGAAGCCCAGGATGCGGAAGTTGCTGGGGTGGACCTTGAGAAGGACCGCGGTCTCGGAGGTGATGGCTTTCTCAA
>JAHIKF010000189.1 GCA_018897875.1 Pseudomonadota bacterium
CCAGCAGGCGATCGGCGAATTACTGCGCCGGGGTCTTATTAGCATTGAGACCATCGAAACCGGTGGCCGGCCCGGCGAGAAAATAAAATATGCGGGTGCGCAAAAAGCGCAAAAAGCGCATTAAGTCCGACAGACTGACCCAGTTTTCGCTTAATGCGCTTATTGCGCAGTGGGGGTTTAAAATATGAGTTACCTGAAAATGGCATTGAAGGCTATGGAAGCAACAACTTGTGAACGGGAAGGCCGGGACCACACACCCCCAGCGAAACCTGCGAAACTGCACCCCGTTGAGCCACCCCAAGCCAGCCCCGAGGCGCCCCCTGC
This sequence comes from Pseudomonadota bacterium, assembly GCA_018897875.1. Lineage (GTDB taxonomy): Bacteria > Desulfobacterota > Desulfobaccia > Desulfobaccales > 0-14-0-80-60-11 > 0-14-0-80-60-11. The sequence goes on from JAHIKF010000189.1 coordinate 325, forward strand.
GATCTGTGAATCGTGCCCCTGGTTTGCATCGAATCCATGGAGCCATGACCCCACTCTTTTGGGCTGGTGCCACCGTCGGATGGATCCCCTGGCGGCGGGCAGCCCCGCTTGTGAGGAATTTCGCCGCGGGGAGGTGCACCCCAGGCAACCGCACAAACAAGTCCCTGCTGTCCCGACGGCCACCGAGCGCATCTTGACCTGCTTCGAGTGCCCGCGGCATGAGCACGACACGGTTAATCCGCCTGAGGGCTGGGGGCGCTGCGCGCTGAATAAACGGGGGTGTTACGGACTGCGGCCGGCGTGTTCTGAAATCCCGCGTGATACCTGGGACGGCTGAAGGTGAGATCATGGGGATTCTCATTTACACCCGTGAGCAAGCGCCGTTATGTTCCAAGGCTTTGACGTCGCCTGCGAGACGGCACCTTGCCGGTCGGAGAGCAACCCAGGCCCTTGGGCCTGGCAAAGGAGATTTTTATGGGTGATGTAATTCAATCAGAGGCAAATTATTTCGGGGATTGCCCAGAATGTGGGCGGAATGACGGCTATATCAATATTGGCCGAGGCCATTGGTTTGTCTGCCACAAGCATAAAACCATGTGGTTCATAGGAAGCAACCTCTTTTCGGATTGGAAGGAGGAAACCGAGGAGGAACAGCGAAATAATTTCGATTTACTCGGGTTGGCCTCTTTCAAAAGAGTGGAACCTTGGTACCGAATGGGCAAAGGAGAAAACCAGCATGAGTGATATTTGCGAGATACAAAAAAACAGCCGGGAGACGATCTGCTTTCGCCTGGGGGAGTATAAAGGTCACAAGTTTGTGGATATGCGGGTATTCGCCATAGAGGAAGGCAAGGATCCGGCCCCCACAAAGAAAGGTTTAGCCGTGAGCCCGGCCTTGTGGCCCCAGTTTAAAGCGGCCCTGGCCCAGTTGGAATCGGCCATGGTTCAAGAGGGATGGCTTGATAGAGAGGACCTGGAGTTCCAGACCGAGTGATTCAGTTTAGGTCAGGTGCTGCGGCCGGCGCCGGGGAAGGATCGGGGGCGGGTGCTCGACTATCAAGATGTAAATGTGGGTGTGCTAATGGTGGCGGCGAAGTCACGGCAACGGGTTTACGACGGTAATTGAGATAATAAAACACTAATTAGTTCCCATCCGGAAACGATAATTTACTGAAATAATTTGGTAAAGGGCATTTTACCCTCGCGATTTTTCTCGGAAAGTGATAGTATATATCATGTAACCGCTTGATATATTTTAACAAGATAGCCTTCCGAGGATAGAATATGCGCAAGAAAAAAGAGCCGCAACTGAACCTGCTGAATCTCATGCCCCGAAATAAGATTGCCCAGGAACTGAAAGCCATTGCCCATCTCCTGGACGCGAACCAGGATATCCTGGATCTGGTTTATTGCGACCTGGTGAAACACCGGCGGAAGGATACCGGGCGCAACGGCATGACCGCCGAGCAGGTGTTGCGCTGCGCCATCCTGAAGCAATACCGGGAATTGACCTATGAGGAGTTGGCCTTTCATCTGGATGACTCCCGGGCCTTTCGGTCTTTTGCCCGGCTGGACATGGGGCAATATCCCAGCGACTCCACCTTGCAGGAGAATATCACGGCCATCGACGCCGAGACCTGGGAAGCGGTGAACCGGGCGCTCCTGCGGTTTGCGGCGCAACAAGATATTGAGAAGGGGCGCACCGTGCGGGTGGATTCCACCGTAGTGGAAAGCAATATCCATCATCCCACCGATTCCACCTTGTTGACGGACGGCATCCGTGTAATCACCCGCCTGCTCCAGGAAGGTCGGAGCCTTGACCCCGCCCCGTGGTACACCTTTGTCGATCATCAACGGGCGGCCAAGAAACGGGGGTTGCGTATCCTCAATGCCAAAAAGGACAAGGTGAGGCTTACGGCTTATCGGGAGTTGTTGTCCCTGGCGCACCGGGTTATGGGGTATGCCCTTCAGGCCATCGCCGAGCTCAAGGGGTTTGTGGGGGCGGACCTGCAGCAGACCATCACCGCCCATATCCTGCTGGAACAGCTGGAAAACGTGGTGTCGCTCCTCAAGCAGGTCTTGGACCAGACCGAGCGCCGGGTTATTCGGGGCGAGAAGGTGCCCGCGGGTGAAAAGGTGGTCTCCTTCTTCGAATGCCACACCGACGTGATTGTCAAGGGCGGCCGGGAAACCCAGTATGGCCATAAGGTCTTCCTGAGCGGCGGCCGCTCCGGGCTGATTCTTGACTGCACGATTGAGCGTGGCAATCCCGCGGACGCCGGCATGTTGCCGTCCTTGCTGGATCGGCAAAGGGCTATCTTTCAGCGACCGCCGCGGCAACTGGCGGCGGACGGCGGCTTTGCCTCCAAGGAGAATCTGCGGCTGGCCAAAGGCCAGGGGGTCAAAGACGTCATGTTCGCCAAGCGGCGAGGCCTGGGGGTCCTGGATATGGTTAAAAGCCTGTGGGTTTACAAGAAGCTGCGGAACTTCCGGGCCGGCATCGAAGCCAATATTTCCCGGCTGAAACGGGCCTTTGGTTTGGACCGCTGCAACTGGCAGGGATGGCCAGGTTTCCGGCAGTATGTCTGGAGTGCCGTCGTGTCTTACAATGTGCTGGTTTTGGGGATGTTGCTCAGGGCGCAATAAGGAGGACCTACCCCGGCCTTCCCGACCAGGGGAGAGGTTCGCCCGGAAAAGGGGGAAATTCGGCAAAAATGCCCGGCTAACCGCCATATTTGCTCTCATAGGTCCTGATTAACCCGGCGTCGGCCCCAAATGGTCTTCCGACGCTAAAACCACAACCATAAAACAACCAGTTTCCGGATGGGAACTAATTA
>JAHIKF010000018.1 GCA_018897875.1 Pseudomonadota bacterium
GCATTGCGGCGGTGATTCTGCATCTGACCGTCCCCGGGGGCATGGGAGGCAAAGAAACCCTGGCGAGACTACTTGAGATTGATCCCCTGGTGAAAGCCGTCGTTTCCAGCGGTTATTCCGATGATCCGGTAATGGCCGACTTCCAGAAATATGGGTTCAGCGGCGTTATTGCTAAACCTTATAGAATTTCAGAACTTGGTAAGATCTTACATCAAGTGATCATGGAAAAAGCATGAGCACTATTGCCCCTATCCAAGAGAACCCCACTTTGGGCAATGAAAGGTTGCTGCCCTATATCCGCAACAGGAATATAAAAAATTGGTAGATGAGATATTTATCATATCTGGCATAAATGTCACCCAACATTGTAAATTTTACCGTCATTGTTGGACGCTGATGGTTCGCTGACCCAAACCTCGCGCCCAGAACGCGAGGCGTACCACCAGCGTCACCCTCGGCCCGCCGCGGCCATGTGGGGCGGCCCGCCGCCGCCTGCACCGATGAGATCCCCGTCCTGAGGCGATTGGCCGTCCCCTGGCCCTATCCCTGCATTTTGCCCGCCGTCCTCTGGTGCGCCGCCAAGCGCTCTGCAACCACCGACTCCTGGCCCAGAGCCAGGCCGCCGGCCCCTGCCCCTCCCGCGCAACAGCCCGGCCCCTACGCCCCCTCCCTGGCCACCGCACCAGCTGGACAGTGCCATGGTGATGTAGACCATCAAGGAGAGGGCGACGCCACCCTGGGGCTGCCGTGGCCCCCGCCCCCCACCGGGGCCGCCACCACCGGAGCACCACTGCCCAGCCCCCTGGCTTCCCTGTGCCTGTGCCCTGGTTGCCTGTCCTGCCTGGACCCCCACGCCCTGCGCCCCAGCGCCCAGCGCCACGGTACAGCAGCGACCGGTCCTGGCTTCCCTGTGCCTGCCCTGGTCTGGATGAGAGGGGTACTGCTGCCCCACAGCCGGGAAACCGGAAAGGGAAAGGGACTCCGGCACCCCCCTCATGCTAAATGCCAAACCCGGCAATTTTTATCAAAAAATCATTCGATGGTTTTTGTCCTAGGAAAACCTCGGCATGATGTGACCGGCCCAAAAATTTTCACATACAAATCCTGGCCGGTTGCCATGGCCCTGGTGGGTGATCTCTGGGTTTTTCTGCGGACCCCTTACTTTACTCCCTGCCCCGGCCAATATCGTCGCTCCTTGACCCCCAGAGAGTGCGTCAGCCCCGTGAACTTCACCTTCTTTTCATGGGTCGGTGGTCCGCCGCCTATCAGCGCCGCCAGCCCCTCGCCTTGTCTGACTGGACTGATTCCCCTTCCTATACCAGGCCAGGTCCGCCTTGGCCCCGGCGATTCAGTACATCAAGATTCCTCTTGGCAGCCGCATCCCCCTGATCGGCAGCCTTACGATACCACTTGGCCGCCTCGGCGTAATCCTGGGGTACACCTTGGCCTTTGTCGTACAGGAAACCAAGGTTGTTCTGGGCAGCTGCATAACCCTGGTCCGCGGCCTTGCGCAACCATCTGGCGGCCTCGACATAATCCTGGGTTACGCCGTGCCCCTTTTCATACAGGCCACCAAGGTTGAACTGGGGAACCGCATGGCCCTGATCGGCAGCCTTGCGATACCACCGGGCCGCTTCGGTATAATCCTGCGGTACGCCTTGACCCTTGGCATACATAACACCAAGGTTGTTTTGTGCCTCTGCATCCCCCTGGTTAGCGGCCACCGCCAACGCCCCTCCGGCAGTAGAAATGGCTGTAGATCGGGTTCCATCTGAATTTGTAGTTGCACAACCAGCCCCAGATAAAACCAAGGCTCCAAACAGAAACAATATTGTTAAATCCCGCAACATATTAACTCCGTGATATGCCCTGAAAGGATTCATGCCGATTTTACTATTTCGCCCCACCGCCGGCCCCATATTGCAATCCAAGGTAATCCGTGGATTCGGGTTAATCTCATCTCATCCCTAAGTTGGACTCCTGGGTAAATTTCATATTGCAACCAGTCACCAAGCCGGGCCAGGGTTCAGGGATTATCGGTCTTTTCTCCTTAAAATAGGGGTGGCTTTGGATGGAAGGGCAAATCGGGCTTGGGGGCTGGCGCCTTCTTGTGGCCGAAAATACCCGCAATCGCCCCCGCGGCCATGATTAGCCCGGCGAGAATAAAGAAGCCATAAGTGCCAAAGATAAGCCCGGCGAGAATCAGGACCGGCATAACAATAAGTGCATGACCCCAATGGGGATGCTCAGTATCCAATATTTTCATTTTGCGCTCCTTGGGCCAAAGCCCTTTTGATGTGGGGGGGGAGCATGGCAAAATCGTAGGCCACGCCCTTGGCAAAGGCCCGGGCCTTGATGCAGCAGCCCAAGCCCACCCCGATAACTTCATGGTTCCCAGCCGCACTTGTACCGTTGCCCCTGCTCTCCCCCTCACCCTATTATCGGGATATTAGAAGATCGCATAAACATTTGGCCTTATCTAATCTCCCAGGTAAAACAAAAAACCCCGATTTGGGGCCTCCGAAGCATCAGGGAATCATGGGGAGCGGGAAAATACCGATACATTCAATACCAAGGAGATTCAAAGTGAAAAGCATCATGGCTGTGCTGGCACTTTTTGCGCTGCTGGCCGGTTCGGCCCCGGCAGGTGATTTTGTAATAGGTGGCCCCTTAAATGGAACCCTCCTGCCAGGGGCCGAAGGAGGTATTGTCATTGGGGGCCCGCTGAGTGGTACTCTATTGCCGGGGGCCGAAGGAGGCATGGTCATCGGTGGACCTCTGAACGGAACCTTGATGCCCGGCGGGGATGGCGGCATGGTTATTGGCGGGCCGTTGAGCGGCACTCTCATGCCCGGAAGGGATGGGGGCATAGTCATAGGTGGGCCTCTGAATGGGACTCTGATGTCGGGTAGCGAAGGGGGTATCGTCATTGGGGGGCCGCTGAATGGAACCCTGATACCTGCCGATTAAACAACCGGGCCTGAAGTTATCCTTGTTCCAGCTTTTTTGCCCCTGCCCTTACCATTACCAACTGAGATCAAATCAATTCCAGGCCCGTGGGTCAGGTTTACGAATCGTCAGGCGCTGGTTCTGGGATAGGTTCTCCTGTATTTTTGCTAACCCCATCGGCCTTACTTCCAGCGACGGCCCCCACTTGCCCCTGGCACCCACCGGAACCATCACCGCCCATGCCCACGCCGTCCCCCCGGCTGCCCATACTCATGCTGTTATGCCCATAGGTAGGTAGGGTAGGTAGGGGGGATGCCCTTGGCTCTTGCCCTTGCTGCCCTTGTCCATGACTGCCCAGCGTGCCCCCGGCGCCAGCGCCCTGGGTGCCGCCCGGCCCCCCAGCCCTGGTAAGAGGGGCACACCCAGCCACAGATGAGGAACCCGAAGGCGGAGTGGGACTCCGGCTACCCCCATTACTTATATGCTCCGGGCGCACCCGACATCAAAAATTTCGTCCATACCTTTTCGTCCCCCGGAAAACCCCGGCATGGAACACCCCCCCTGCCTTCTGTATCCCCAAAAATTTTATAACCCAAAATCCGGCCGGGAGGCGGTCAGCGTCGTGGCGGCAAGGGATGGTTACTGCGGCCCCCTGGCGGCGTGGCAAGGTTACCTATGCTTCCATTGAGATTCCCCCTTCCGTGGCCGTGGCGGGGCTGTGGTGGCCCTGAGCGCCGTAGATTTATCTTTCCGGGGGAAGGTCTGGGGGTGCATTTCAGGTTGCCGGTGTCCCCGGCGGGCGAGTTCGGCCAGGAGAAGGGCGACGGCGTTACCCACCGCTTTTGGCGTCAGCACCTCCCGGTCCCACACGCGTGATCTTGGTCTGAGTCGGAAACCGCACGTCTCGGGGCGGGACGCCGTCCCACAGTCAATATGATCTCCCTGGGAATTTTTCGATTTTCCAGGAGGATTCCCAATCAAAACTCCATTTGTGACGGTTTCCGAAATACGAAGCCATATGGAAAAATAGTGGCAAGGTAGTCTCTGTAGAGCATGAGCTCACTGGCTGGAGAAAAATACTTTTTCAACGTAATTTGTGCTACCATGCCGCCGAGGAGATAAGTCGGCTTCCAAATCTGAAACTTTGGGGTATTTTCCTCTGGGAAAGAGGTCCCAAAAACCATTTTTTAACTTCGGTGGCCAAGGAAGCGGCACAATCCTGGTCTCCTATATTGAACAGCCCCAGACCAACCGCATGGCCGAACGATTTATCCGGACCATCAAGGAGCAGGTCATCCATGGACGGGTGTTCCGGAATCTTCAGGAGTTGAGAGAGGCGGCCAGGCGCTTTATGAGCACCTAAAACCGGAAGTGGCTGATGGAACAAACGGCTTCAGAAGCCCCTGGCAGGCCAGGGCCCATTGGCAGGCCCCAACCTCATACCCAGGGCTGCCTAACAAACGTGTGTCCAGAAAATAGGGTGTTTTACACGCCATGAACGACCTCACACCTTCCGAGAAAAGCCTGCTGGACATGGTTAATGATCCAGGGTTGAAGTTAAACCTCCAAAATATCCGCGAGGCGGCACAAGGGATTTGGCCCCCTGATGTAAGGATTATTAAGGACTACACCGATCACGGGTTCCCGCACAGTCAGAGACTGGTGGAAAATGTGGAAAAAATACTCCGGCCAGATATTGACGTCTCTCTTTCAAAGGAAGAAATTTACCTGCTCCTGGCTGGCATCTACCTGCACGATATCGGTATGCAGTGCGATGTGGTTAAGCATCCAAAAATCAAAGCAAAAGCTGAAGAGTTGGGGGCGCAATTCGACATTGACTTCACCACCACCGGATCCAACAACTACAGCTTAGATGAGCAAAAGGCCCTGCGGCAAAACCACCACTTCCTCAGCGCCGCCTGGATTTCCATTGCCCATGACACCGGCGCCACTGACCTGGGGGCAGCCGCCCAAAAAATCCCCTCTTATCTGGTAGAAGATTTGGAGGACGTTTGCCGGTTTCACTCCAAATTGGATATCAATCAATGCCCTTTAAAGTTGAAAGCAAGCCCCTCCGGTAGAAAACGACTGGTGGCCGCCCTCTTACGCCTCGCCGATGAACTGGACATTGGCAAAAAGCGGGTGGATTTCGCGGTGCTAAAAAATTTTGCCCTATCTCCGGAGAACGCCGTGTTCTGGTGGCTGCATGAACTCACCCATGTGGATATATTTGCCAGTATCGTTACCTTAACCATTTTTCTGCACCCGGATGACGCAGGTGATTTTACGAGATTGATCGAAACAGAGGTTATCAGAAAATTTATAGAGAAAAACCAACCTCTTATAGATATATTAATGGGATATCAAAATAACATTGTTATCTCAGCATCATCAAAAGTCGTAGCAGATTCGCACACCCTTACTTTGCCCGCTGACATAAAAGAAGAGTTACAACGGATTGCCGCTCCCTCAGGACCTTCTCCCGTAATGGCGCCGGTTGCCCCTCCAAGTCCCATTGCGCCAACGTCTGCACTCCAAAAGTTCAAGACCCTGGACCTGGAGCTGGCAAACACCCGCCGGCATCCCAACCGGAAGGATTTTGAGCAGGGGCGATACTACCAAAACCAGGACCTGCACCGGGACGTGCGGGGATATCTCCAAGATACCCGACGATGTCTGATCCTGGGACCCCCGGGCAGCGGCAAGACCGCTCTGGCCCGGGGGGTGGGGTTCGCCTTGAGCCAAAAGGCCCTTCCCTGGCAGGTTTATTACCTCTCCGCCAACTGGAAAAGCTCTGCGGCAGAATGGTTGGCCGACCTGGCCCGGGGCGACCATGATGGCGCGCTGTTCATCCTGGACAATTGCCACCAGGCCATAGAGGCGGTAAACCAACTGCTGGAAAACTGGTCTCTGATCAGGGAGGCTCGCCTGTTGTTGATCTCCCGGGATATCAATCCCGACCTGGCCGGACCCACCGAGGATAATTACCTGGCGGCCCTGGCGGCGGAAACCGTTCCGGTGAAGGTGGATCAGAACACCATCAGCCAGGTAATCCAGGCCCTCCAGACCCACTGGCAGGACAAGGGCAAAGACCTTGGCGACCTGGAGGCAATTTCCCAAAAATGCCAGGGAGACCTTCACCTGCTTAATTTCTATACGCTTATTGCCATTGCTCCGAAAATAAGCTATAATTAACTAAATTAATTAGCTA
>JAHIKF010000190.1 GCA_018897875.1 Pseudomonadota bacterium
TAATACCAAACTGCGGTCATACAGGTAATTGATCTTCTGTAGGGGCGGACCCATGTGTCCGCCCTGGATCGAGGGCGCACACGCGGGTGCGCCCCTACAGGAAGAGGCTTTTCTTACTTCTATGAGCGCAACTTGGTATAAGGGGTTGAAGAGGGGGGATGGAGTTGATGACCGAGTTTTATCATATGCCGAAGTCCAATAGGTTGGAATTGTTCGGTAATAATAAAGTAAGCGGTACGGTTAGGCGCCGCGCCACAGGCGCCAGGCGGCGGCAAGGTCCTGCAAGCCTTGCAGGCCGTGCCAGATGACGGTGCTGCCGGGATGGCCGTCGCTTTTCCGGCCGATGAAGCCGCCCAGTCGCCCAATCATGCGGACCGCGACCGCTAAAGTCGGCGGCTGTGGCGGCGGTGTCTTGGTCTGATGGTGATGACAATACAGGGCCTGCCATTCTTCCAGTTCCAACAACACGTCACTGGGCACCAGCGCAGCTTAAGGTGGTTTGGAGCCTGCTCCTACAAACCGGCTCCGGGGGACCCACCCCCATCTATCGCGCAGTTGCGCACGCCTTCCCTATAACACCAAGCGCGCTCGTGGCGCACCAGCTTGCCAAAACCGAAGCTTCCCAAAAACATCAAGAAATTAGCGATATGATCTGAATAGCGAAATTGATCTTTTGTGGGGGGGGATTTCCAAAATCCTTTTTGGTCCGATGATATTATGCCTTGCTGGAAAGGTTGTCTGGTCAAGTCTTGACCATTACACTTAACCAGCCGCGTTTAGCCTGGCATTCATTGTGGTTCCCCAGTGCAACTTGGGAACGAGTTACATCAGCCCCACCGGCCCCAACCGCCGCTAAAAATCCACGTACGCTCCCCGCGCCAGGCCCCTAAGGTGGCAGGTGTCGTTTAAGCCCATGATGTGCCAGGTGTCTCCCATCCGGTGGAAGCGATTAATCGCCGTGGTGTCCTGGCCGAGGCGCCAGAAGTGGGAGTTGTCCAGCCCGATGAAAGCCGCGATGAGCACCTTGTTCACCGCCCGGTGGGCCGCCAACAGAACAATTTGGCCGGGGTGGCGCTGCACCACCACCTCCACCGCCTCCACTGCCCGATCCCTTACTTCGTCCAGGGTTTCGCCCCGGGGAAACCGGACGGTATGGGGAGCGGTTTCCCATTGGCGGTAGAGCTCGGCATAGGTGACCTTGACCTCCGCCAGGGGCACGCCCTCCCAATCGCCGTAGCACAGATCGGTGAGTCCCGGCAGGTCCGCGACCGCCAGACCGTGGTGCCGGGCAATGGCGTGGGCGGTGTCCCGGGCCCGAGACAGAGGGGAACAGTATATGGCGTGGATGGTCTCGCCCTGGAGCCACTCCCCCGTCAGGCGGGCCTCCTGTCGGCCCTGGTCGTTCAGGGGAATGTCCCTGGACCCCCGGAATATCTTGTCCAGGTTCCAGGGGGTTTGGCCGTGGCGCACCAGAATGATCTGAGTCATGGTTTGCCTCATCTCTGGATAGGATAGCAAGGAACTTATCTCTTAACCCTTAACTACCTTCTCATCACCAAAAAAACAAGGGGCCATGATCTTTGGCCCCTGCTTTCATTCGAGAAGTAATTAAATTTACTTAAGAAACTATCACCCAATTCTCCTCGAAGGTATTGTCTTTCAGGCCGTATAAAAATCCCATGGTTTTGCCCCGCCCCGGCTCCACTCCCAACTGAACCCTCCAGAAGGAGAGAAAAATGGCGTAATTCCACCGGGGTTCTTTGGTTTTCGGGTCTTCTCCCAGGGACCGCCAGGTCTCCCGTTTCTCCATGATCCGCCAGATGGTGTTATATTTTTTGCTCCGAACCAATTGCCCCACGTTGGGTAGTCCCTTGAGCTGCATGATTTCTTCGTATTCTTTCATGGTCGCCTCCGAGGAAATCAAGTTAACGGGTGCATAACTTTTTTACGTGAAAGCGCCGATCAGTTCACCATATCCCAGTTAAGCGCGAAGGTATTGTCATACAGTGTATACTTATAGCCCATCATTTTGCCCACTCCGGGCCGCTCTCCCTCCTTAACCCGCCAATACAGCCGATAAATGGCGGGAACCATGCGGGGCTCGCCAGTCTTGGGGTCAGGTTCGATGTTGGCCCACACTTCTTTCTTCTCCATGACCCGCCATACCGTGCCATATTTCTTGTTGCGCACCTGCTGCCCGACCTCGGGCAATCCCTTTTTCACGGATGATCACCTAAAAATCCTTCATGGCCGTTTCCTCCATAGGTAATGCGGTTTGCTTTTAAGTTAAGAGTTTTTTTCCTCATTTCAAGTAAGGTTTAGATATTAATGCACTATACTTTCTTGAATAAGGGCCTCGCGGCGATCAGGTTTCTCCACCAAGAGCTTGCTGGACGTATCTCCCCCTATCGCCATATTCCCCACCAGGGGCCGGCGCTTGGCGCTTTCGGGAACCCCCGGAAGCCGGACTAAGGCCAGTGGCGGGGTGGGCTTTGCCTCTCATGCCCTGACCGTATTCTGGCAGCCCGGTCATATTGCGCTTGACTATTGCGCCCCTTCGGTTCACAATAATCGGCAGACATGGCGATGGAGCTCGCCTGGGAAACTGTTCATACTGAGTTGCAATCCCAAAGTTTCTGATGGCCGCCGCAGGCTTTAGCCGGCGCCGGAGGAGCGATTGCGAGTCGGTATTACGGCCCGAACCGCGCTGACGCTGATGGCTCCTGATTACCCCATGGGGTTCAGGAGCTTTTTTTGTTAGCCCGGGTCAAGGCTGCCCCTTTGCCCCTGCAGGAGGAGACCCTGATGGCCATCAGCCTGGCCTTGATCATCATCCTGGGTTTGGGAGCCGATTACCTCTTCCGCCGCCTGAAAATGCCGGGCCTGGTGGGCATGCTCCTGGTGGGTATCCTGGTGGGGCCCCATGTCCTGGGGCTGCTAGGCCCGGAAATGATGGCGGTTTCGGCGGATTTCCGCAAAATCGCCCTCATCGTCATCCTGCTCCGGGCCGGCTTCACCCTGCGCCGGGAGACCCTGAACCGCACCGCCCGTCCGGCCCTGCTCATGAGCTTCGTCCCCGCCTCCTGCGAGATCGCCGCGGTGAGCCTGGCGGCCGTGTACCTGTTCAACTTCTCCTGGCTGCAGGCCGCCATGCTGGGGGCCATTATCGGCGCCGTCTCCCCCGCGGTGGTGGTGCCCATGATGATTTACTTCATGGAGCAGGGCAAAGGCGCCAAAAAAGGCATTCCCACCTTCGTCCTGGCCGGCTCCGCCCTGGACAACGTCTTTGCCATCGTCATCTTCACCCAGTTTTTGAGTCTCTACCAGGGGGTCAAGAGCAGCATCCTCTGGGACCTGGCCAGTATCCCCGTGGCCGTGATCTTGGGGACCCTCCTGGGGCTGGTGGCCGGCTACCTCCTCTACCTGTTTTTCAGCCGCTATGAACTGGTCAGCCCCCGGCGCACCATCATGGTGTTGGGGGTGGCCATCGTCCTCACCTGGATCGGCGACCTGGCTAAAGACCTGGTTCCCATCGCCTCCCTGCTGGGGGTGCTGACCATGGGCCTGGTCATCCTGGAGAAGGCCGAGAGCCTGGGGCATATCATTTCCCAAAAACTCCAGCGCCTCTGGGTCTTTGCCGAACTCCTGCTCTTCGTGCTGGTGGGGGCCCAGGTGAACCCCAAGGTGGCCTGGGGCGCCGGGGCCGCCGGCCTGGCCATCATCGGCTTCGGCCTCATCTTCCGGTCCCTGGGCACCTACCTGTCGGTCCTGGGGGCCGGGCTCAACTGGCGGGAAAAGCTTTTTTGCATCATGTCCTATATCCCCAAGGCCACCGTCCAGGCGGCCATCGGCGCCATTCCCCTGGAGGCCGGGGTCCCCGGCGGCGAACTCATCCTGGCCATGGCGGTGCTCTCGGTCCTGATCACTGCCCCGCCCGGGGCCATCGCCATCTCCCTGTGGGGTGAAAAAGCCCTGGAAAAGGAAGAACTCAGCGGCTATCGCTTTTTTACCCTGAGGGACAAGTTGAAACTGCCCCGGGTGGGTCAGCGGGTCCGCCACAAGCGCACCGGCGCTGTGTGGAAGGTCATCGAGGAGATGGAAATCTGGGTTCCGAACCCCGCCGGGGCCGGCGCTACCGCAACGCAGGTTCCAGCCCTGGCCCTCCGGTTCTGGAAGGTCGATGACCAACTGCCCCGGGGCAAGGGGAAAACCCTGCGCCACAGCTACACCCCCGGCGATTACTCCTTCGACCATTATTGGGAGATTCTGGAGGGGTGATGCGTTCGGTTCGCGACCTGGCTCCGGCCGGGGCCTGGCGGTTCATCATCCTGCTGGGAGTCATCAGCCTTTTCAGTGACATCACCTATGAAGGGGCCCGGAGTATCAGCGGCCCCTTTCTGGGCCAACTCAAGGCCAGCGCCCTGGTGGTGGGGGTGGTGGCGGGCCTGGGGGAGTTTCTGGGATACACCCTGCGCCTGGCCTCCGGCTATCTTACCGATCGCCTGGGCCGTTACTGGCCCATAGTCTTTGCCGGCTATGCCGTGAACCTCTTGGCGGTGCCTCTTCTGGCCCTGGCGGGGAGTTGGGAAATTGCGGTGGCTCTCTTGTTGGTGGAACGGATGGGCAAGGCCGTCCGCACCCCGGCCCGGGACGCCATGCTGTCCCACGCCACTGCCTCCGTGGGCCGGGGCCGGGGCTTCGGCTTCCATGAGGCCATGGACCAGATAGGCGCGGTCACCGGGCCGCTCATCGTGGCCGCGGTCTTATATTACCGCGGCGGATACCGGGAAGGGTTTGCCGTTCTCTTGCTGCCGGCCGTCCTGGCGCTGGTGGTGATCGCCATGGCGGCGCGTCTCTATCCCCACCCCCAGCACCTGGAGGTGAACGTCCCGGAACTCAACCCCACCGGGTTCACCCGCCCTTACTGGCTCTACGTCGTGGCGGTGGGATTGCTGGGCGCCGGCTATGCCGACTTTCCCTTGATCGCCTATCACTTCGGCAAAACCGCAGTGCTCCCTTCTGACTGGATCCCGTTATTTTATGCTGTCGCCATGGGGGTGGACGCGGTGGCCGCCCTCGTCTTGGGACGCCTGTTTGACCGTCTGGGAATGCCGGTAATCATGGGGACCGCGGTCCTGTCGGCCTTTTTTGCTCCCCTGGTTTTTTGGGGCGGCTTTAAGCTCGCCCTGTTGGGCATGGTCCTCTGGGGGATCGGCATGGGGAGCCTGGAGTCCATCATCAAGGCCGCCCTGGCTGAGATGGTGCCCCGGGACCGCCGGGCCACCGGTTTCGGCCTCTTCAATGCCGGCTTCGGAGTGTTCTGGCTCCTGGGCAGCGTCCTCATGGGGTTTCTCTACGATTTTTCCCTGGGCGCCCTGGTGGCCTTTTCGGTAACGGCCCAACTCCTGGCAATCCCCTTCTTTCTGGCGGTCTCGAGGCAAGTAGGTCTAAAACCCCGGTGACCGGGAGTGCCGGGCAACCGCTGCGGAGGCTGCCGGGAATAGAAGCCGGCCAGACCGTCCAACCCCTTGACAAACTTCCCGCGCCTGGATATATAAAAAGGTGCGTTTGGGGGATCGTCTAACGGCAGGACTGCAGCCTCTGGAGTTGCCTATCAAGGTTCGAATCCTTGTCCCCCAGCCAAATTGACCTCACAATCCCCGGTAGCTCAGCTGGTAGAGCGGGTGGCTGTTAACCACCTTGTCGGCGGTTCGAGTCCGTCCCGGGGAGCCACGAAATTTAAAACCCCTTGATTCTTCAAGGGGTTTTTTGTTTAGTAGTGAGCGGTTGGAGATATAAATAGGTTATTTTGATAATTGCAGCGCCTCTTGCGCTTTGCGGGGCAATTGGACCACAATGAAATAGGACATGGGATAAAGATAATCTTCACCTGATTCGTCAATAACCCTGAGATACCCTTCCTTGTCGGCCTCTTCATCCGGGAGCATCTGATATATCTTGCGCTTTTCCAAATCCTCACAGTCCTTATTCTCAATGCAAAGAGCAAAGCTATAGTTTTCTTTTGCTTTATCCATAATATTAATCCAAGAACCTTTTGATTTTCATTTTCCTTTTACCGATACCGTGGGCTTCATACCAGTGTAATTCGGCTTTACGGATATGGCCGCTTTGAAGCCTCACCTTAGCGAATCCTTTAAGTTTTCGCCATCGGCCACGACCGAATTGTTTTTGAAGCCGCATAATATCACGGATGCTTCCGCCGATGGCCATAGTTCAATTTCCTCGATATCCTCAATTATCTCAAAATGCACTTAATATTTCACCTTTAGATTGCATTTTTCCGCGCCTGACGCTGGCACTTCATTCTCTTCGGCCCGCCAGGCCGCGTACGACAGCGCCTCCAATATATCCTCTCGCTCCAGGTAAGGATAATCGGCAAGCACTTCGTCAACCGTTTTGCCGGAAGCGACCAATCCCACAATCGCCCCCACCGTCACCCGCATTCCCCGAATGCAGGGCTTCCCGCCCATGACCTCGGGATTAAGGGTTATGCGAGTCAGATTATGCATTTCCACCTCCTGTACAAGTAATCGATGCCTATTATATACCAGCAAAGCCTTCTTGGGGAAACATACCAAAAATCCACGAAGGGGAGCCATGCGAATATGCCCTGCCGCTGATCGGCAGGGATTTTTTATTGGAGCAAGTATGAGCTTCTGGCTCTACATCCTCCAGAGCCAACAGAATCGTCACCGCTCACTGCAGAGGGATCTCAAAGCCTTGCTAAAATGGATCTGTTGGTTTCGGAGGGGGCGACCAACAGGCTCATATAGCGAATGGAAAAGACAGAATGGAAAAGACAGGTTGAGCTTACGACAATATTATGAAATAATTTACGACAAGCTCATACCGCAATTTACGATATTCAGTTGTCGCCATTTTCCCGAAACGAGAACACCAGGAAGGTAAACCAATGCCGAATAAGAAGACACAACTGGATCAGTTTTCCGATCTTACCTGGAATGATATTGAAGCATGGGCCGGCGGGAAAATTGTCTCCCGGGGGCAAAATTATCAGCGGCAGGGACGTGTTTCCCATCTGGCCGTAACGGACGACGGTGGCCTGATTGCCTGGGTGGACGGTTCGGAGCGCTATGCCACCATGGTGGTTATGGATGAAGACGGCCTGCCGGATTCGATCTGCACCTGTCCTTACCAATGGGACTGCAAGCACGGGGTGGCCGTGGTGATCGAATACCTGAAGCGGGTTGAAAATAACCAGAGCGTTCCCATAGCAAAGCAGGATGACGATCGCCTGAAACTGTTGGCAGATGAAGACCGGGATGATGAACCGGATGATGCTGAAAACGGCATATCCGAGGATCTGCGACAGGATATCGATGCTTTTCTCCAGGGCAAAACCAAAGCCCAGCTCATCGACCTGATCCATGATCTCGCCGGGCAGTACCCGGAGATGGCAAGGGGTCTATCCGACCGCAAGCAACTGATCTCCGGCAACATCGAGACTCTGGTGACGCGCCTGCGTAAAGAGATCCGTGATCTTGGCAATGAGCCCGGCTGGCAGAACCACTGGAATAGTGAGGGCTATACGCCGGACTATTCCGGGATTCGCAAAAAGCTCGAGACGCTGCTCGAGGCAGGGCACACCGACGAGGTGCTGGCCTTGGGCCAGGAGCTGGTGACCACCGGCATGCGCCAGTTGGAGGAGAGCCATGACGAGGGCGAAACCGCCATGGAAATTGCCGACTGCATGCCGGTGATCGTCGAGGCCCTGGACCGGTCGTCCCTGGATACTGCCGACAAGCTGACCTGGGCGCTGGATGCCTTGATAGAGGATCAGTTTGAGGTGTGCGAGGCCTTTGCGGAATACCTTCAGCGGCGGCATCCCCAAACAGCCTGGCACACACTTGCAGACCGGCTGCTGGCGCGTTTGAACGGGCTTAAAGGCGCCAAGGGCGCCGATGATTTCAGCCGCAACTACGAACGTGACCGGCTCAGCAATTGGTCAATCCATGCCCTGGAGCGAACCGACCGAGAGGATGAGATCATCCCCCTGTGCATCGCTGAGGCCAAATTGACGGGCAGCTATGACCGTCTGGTCAAACGGCTGGTTGCGGCGCGGCGCTATGAAGACGCCGAAAAATGGATAAAAGAAGGCATTCGGGATATCGGAAAAAAATGGCCCGGCATTGCCACCGGCCTGCGGGATAAAATGCGGGAGATTCGCACGTTTGAACAGAACTGGCCTGTGGTGGCGGCGCTGCAGGTCGAAGAATTCGTGTATCGTCCTTCGCGACAGGCCTTCACGGAATGCCAGAAAGCCAGCGACAAAACCGAGGCCTGGCCCAAGGTGCGCGAATCTCTATTGCACTACCTCGAAAAAGGTGAACTGCCCTGGAAGCAGAAGGGCTGGCCCCTTCCGGAATCCGGCCTGGACCGGCCTGATGCGGATCAGCGTAATCGATTTCCCCTGTTCGGCGATCTGATTAACATCGCTATTCTTGAGAAAAACCCTGACCAGGTGCTGAAATGGTACGATCAGCGTCCCAAAGGCCATTTTGGGTGGCTCGGGGTTGATGATGACACCATCGCCACCGCCGTTCAAGCCCATGCGCCGGATCGGGCGGTGGCCATCTGGGAAAACAAGGCGGAACGACTGATCGCCCAGGTCAAGCCTAGTGCCTACCAGGAAGCGGCAAAATACCTTCGTAAAGCGGGAGAGGTCATGTCCAAACAGAATAAACAGGCGCAATGGGATCAATACCTGAGGAGCCTGAGGGATACGCACGCCCGCAAACGCCGTTTGATAGAGATCCTGGATGGCTTGGATGGAAAACCGATTATGGAAAAGAGACGCTGACAATCATGTCTTCTGGTTTTATGGTCGCGGTCTCGTGGTTTGTTCCTAAGGATTTGTTAAGGCAAGCTGTACCCCCAACAAACACTACTAGGAGGAAGGTGGTTCAAAAGGCCAAAAAAATTCTCAATCAATTAATTGGTGGCAAATCATTTATGGTTGCTAACAGTTCCGACGATGGCATGGCCAACTCGGTTCGAAATGAGTCCACGAAGGTGAGCCATAAAAATTTAAAACCCCTTGAGATTTCAAGGGGTTTTTATTTTTTCCGCCCTGGGCTACAAGAGAGTTGGTCCTACTTGCGGTAGAACTCCGGCACGAACAGGATGATCACCGTGAAGATTTCCA
>JAHIKF010000191.1 GCA_018897875.1 Pseudomonadota bacterium
AAAGGAAACTCATGATCATTTTGTCAAACAGTCTGTCTCGGTGCCCCTGTTGTCACCGGATCAACGATCCAGATGACATTAATTTATGACACAGTAGTATTAATTGCCCTGGTAGCGGGGACCATCCCCTTTTTCTTCTTATCTATCAAGAAAAAGCAGCGAACCAGCCTGGTCGAAAGACAGATGCCGGATGTGATGGAATTATTGGCCCGGTCTTTGCGGGCCGGCCACACCCTGCCCTCGGCCATGGAACTGGCAGGCAAGGAGACTCCTGACCCCCTGGGAACCGAATTGCGGACAGCCTATGAAGAACAACGCCTGGGCCTCAGCTTGAGTGAAGCCTTGCGCCATGTGGTGGACCGGGTAGCCAGCCGAGATTTTCGCTATTTTGTCACCGCGGTGCTCATCCAGACCGAAACCGGTGGCAACCTTGCCGAAATCATGGAGAAAATCGGCTATCTCATCCGCGACCGCCTCCGGGTCAAAGCCAAAATACGGGGGCTGACCGCCGAAGGACGCCTGTCGGCTCTCATATTAGGCATCTTGCCCTTTGCCATGTTCGTAATTCTTTATTTCCTTCACAAGAAATATGTGATGACGCTTTTCGTCGATCCCTGGGGGAAAAAGTTGTTGGTGGTGGGCCTGATTGCCATGACCCTGGGGATTTTGAGCATGCGCAAAATTATCAATAACATCAGGGTCTAAAAGGAAAAAATATGGGCGGCATCTATTTATTGCTCTGGGTAGCGGTTTTCCTGGCTGCGGTCCTGCTCACGTATGGCGCCTCGATGGCTTACGACAATCGCCAGAAACTGAAAAAGCGGATGAATGAGGTCGAGGCCGCACCCGCCGTTGCAATCTTCCACCAGCAGGAAGCCTTCAACCCTAAGATAAAGCGGATCATGGCCTGGTTTTCTTCTTTCGGCAAGTTTTCCCTGAAAAACACGGAAGAAACCACTATACAGAAAATGTTAATCCATGCCAATTTTCGCAATCCCACCGCCCTCACCATCTTTTATGGGTTTAAGGGGTTGATGGCCTTGGTGCTGCCCATACCCGTTATTCTCTTCTTTATTGTGCGGGGACAACTTACCCTGGTGCCTTTACTCGTAACCGTCGTCATCGGGTACATCGGCTATTCCTTGCCCCAGTACCTGTTGGGCAGGTTGGTTCGCAGGCGCCAGGATAAGATAGATAGGGCCCTCCCCGATGTCATCGATCTCTTTATCATCTGCATGGAGGCCGGCCTGTCCCTCCAGCCCACCCTTAACCGGGTATCCGATGAGATCCGCGACGTGTGCCAGGAATTCTACCAGGAACTCCAGATTACCGCCGGCGAGATGCGCACCGGCATCACCCGGGATACCGCGCTGAGGAACCTCGGTAAACGGACCGGGGTGGAAAGTTTGCAGTCGCTGGTGACCCTTATGATCCAGTCCGAAAAACTTGGTACCAGCCTGGCCCAGTCGTTACGCGCCCATGCTGATTTTTCCCGGGTGCAGCGCACCCTGAGGGCCGAAGAAATGGCCCAAAAATTGCCGGTTAAGATTGTGGTCCCCCTGGTATTTTTCATCCTGCCGGCAATGTTCATCGTCATTATCGGCCCCGGAGCCATTCAGATGGGAAAAACCCTCATCCCCCTACTTTATGGCACGGTGATTTAAACTGGTTGACGAAGATGTTGCCTGGTGCAGATAAGCAGAAAAGTTCCCAAGAGATGCAGCGGCTTTTCTGAAGGAGGACAAGGAGATGAATCGCCAAAAACGGCCTTCGGGCAAGAAGTCCCTCTCACCCACGCGGAAGCGGTGGCTGGCGCGGTCCCGGGACGAATCAGGGAGCGTCGCGGTTATCACGGCTATTTGCCTGGTATTCCTGGTGGGCTTTGTGGCCTTGGTGCTGGATGTGGGCCACCTCTATGCGGTGCGCAGCGAGTTGCAAAACGCCGCGGATGCCGCCGCCCTGGCGGGGGCCCGGGCCCTGTTTCCCATAAGCGGCTACCCCGATGCCACCTTGATCCCGTTAACCGACCCACCCTATTGCTCCCTGGCCGTCAGCGCCGGCCGGGCCGCGGCCGCGAGCAACCAGGCCGGCGGCGTCGCCAACCTGGCCACCGCCCCCGCCGATGTCCAGACCGGCATTTGGAATTGGGACGCTAAGAACTTCACTCCCGATGCCACCCCGTCCTATAACATCAATAGCGTCGAGGCCACGGTCCGCCGGGATTCGGTGGCCAACCAGCCGGTGGGCTCCTGGTTCGCCTACATCCTCGGGGTCGAATCGACGCCGGTGAACGCCCTGTCCGTGGCCGCAGTGGGTTACATCAAACAACCCACCGGGAAAATCTTACCCATTTGGATACCAACGGATATTTGGGATATGCTGCCCGATGATAATACCATCAAGGCTTCCCCTGACCCGGGGGACATGTTCGCCTGGTGCGCGCCGGTTCCCGAGTCCGCCAACGCCAGCTATGTCAAGGACGCCATCAAGGGGGATGCTACCAACCTCCCCGCTATCTCGGAGGTTGTCAACCTCAATAACGGCGTCCTGGGGTCGGCTCATCAGGCTATTCAACGCAATATCAACGCGGCTCCTGCCACCGATTATTGCTACCCCGACGGTACCCCAATCGTTGGATGGCTTACCGGCATTATGACCGGAAACCGCCTGAATGCGGACGGGAGCGAGTACCACCCCCCTGATGGCACGCCCCTGGATATCAAAATGAACAAACAGGGAAACGTCGGCAATATAGAGCCCGTGATCGTAACCAACGTCGTAAATTCCAAGGGTGGCTGGTCCATCGAGTTTGTGAAGCTGAATATCGGGGCCAAGTTTGTCTGGCCGGGAGCCTCCCCCGGCGGGCCGGCAAGCCAGATCTTCGCTACCCAGCCCGTAATCGTGAAGTAAACCCGCCAGCCCCCGACAAGGTGTAGCCCGGAGGACAGGCAGACCCCCCCCCTCGTCGGGGGGAAATCCAGGGTGGCGGCACATCATGTTTCAGAACCTGTGGATTCCGTTGATCACTCAGCCAGGGGTCGCTGACCTCCTGGCGTTGTCTGGTTGCGTGGGCATATACCTGTACCTATGGTCCGGGAGGTTACGTCCGCCAACCGATGACCAGGTACGGGGTCTGGGCCTCTTCGTTTCCACCTTCAGCCTGGGGAATATGCTCCTGGCCGTCATCTTTAATGTAAGTCTCAACTTCCTCTGGCTGGAAATTCCTTATCTGCACCCTGGCCATACCATTGCGGCTGAACCTGGCCTGAACTCCCCCAAATCCGGCTTAATCAAATCCAGGCTTCATTCTGCCAGCCTTCACCAACCACGCCCCACAACCGGGAAACGAGGTCCCAAGAAAGAGGATTTATCAACGCACAACTGGAAAATCATAAAAATATGGGAGGGGGCCGAGTCGCGACAAACTGAAACCTTTTCCGTCCCCTCCTCAAAATGGGCGATTGATTGGATTACGGCGCCCAAGGATGGAAGCCCCGGTAATTTTGCAGTTAAAGTCTACAGTGCAGATGGAAATCTGGTTCAACTTACCACCAATGAAAGGGGGCCGGACAAGGGGAGTATTTTCTTAAATAGGCCAGGAAAGTATTATCTCATGATTACTTCAACCCGAAAATATAAGGTTGTCGTTAAGGTAACAAATTAACTGGATGCGCCGTGACCTGCTTGACCTGCCCCCGTTTTGGGGATCATTTGAAATGCTAGAATCCCGGCCATTGCCCCCTTTGAGGCGCGAACCCCAACACAGTGAGTCATTTTTTTGCGGCTACTTGGCCGGCAATGGTTTCCGCCAAGGTCTTTCGGTCGGTATCTCCCAGATAAAGAAACAGCACCACCAGATTGGTGAGGGCATCAATATAATCAGTCACTGCTGTCCGGCACGCTAATTGAATAGCAAAGGTTGTCGGTTATCAGGTGGTTGAGGGCAGAGCATGGCCCACAAGTCCATGCGCTCCAGGAGCATAGTTTGCGCCAGGCGGGTAAGTTCCAGGAGTCCCCAGCCCGTTTTGCTTTTAAATTTGAGCCAAACCAGGAGCAAGTAAGCGATCAAGGCGGTCCAGATTTGGATGAGCACGGCATTCTTGGAGGTCCCGTAAAAAGCCTTGATCTTCAAGTTTTGCTTGATCCACTTGAAAAAGAGTTCAATCTGCCAGCGGCGGCGATAGAGTTCGGCTACCTCCAGGGCGGACAGGTCCAGGCGGTTGGTTAAAAAGGCATATTCCTGGCCGGTCTCCGGGTCTCGGTAATGGACCCGGCGCAGAAGCTCGGGGTAACAGGCCTGCCCTTGAGGGGAACTCAACCGGATAATCTGGTCGGCCAGGACCGGGCCGGAAGCCGCCCGGTCCTGGATCACCTCATAGCAGGAGTTGGTCTTGAGCCGGGTCACGAACCAGACGCCGCCTTGGTGCAGGCGATAAAGCCAGGCATAATCCAGATAGGCCCGGTCAAAGATCAACAGATCGTCCGGATTGAAGTGCAGGTCTTGGACAGCCCGGCGGTCATGAGTCTTGCCGTCGGTGACGAGGACGCATTGGGGCAGCATCCCGGTCAAGACGGTGTGGAGTTTGATGGCCCCCTTGCGGGTCCGAAACTTGGCCCAGGGAAAGACGCTGGCGCAGAGGTCGATGGTAGTGGAATCGATGATTTTGATCTTCGGCGCCTCCTGAGGCTGGGTGGCCAATTCGGCGGAGAGCCGCTCGTACAGCTTATAATAGGTCTTTTCAAAGATGACGGCGGGGCGCTGCTGATTGGCGTCGGCCAGGGTAGAGCGCTTCACCGTGGTAAGGCCCAAATATAGCATTTGCGGACTTGCTGATTGACACTGAACACCAGGTCCCGTAGACTTTTGCGGCCGCTCCACTGGCCGAAGAGCATGGCCCCCAGGTGCGACCAATAGGTGAATTTTCGCGGTTTCGCCCCCTGCCAGGCATGGCTGTCCACCAGGTGATCGAAAACATGTCTCGGTATGAGTTGTAGTAATTGACCCATGAGTGTGCTACAATGCCCCCTAGCCCCATAACTCCTTTCAATGTTTATGTTTTCGGCTAAAGCATTATAACATTGATTGGCTGTGTTGGGGCTGTTTTACTTGCTATCTCAAGTAATTTCTACCGGACAGCAGTG
>JAHIKF010000192.1 GCA_018897875.1 Pseudomonadota bacterium
AGCTTGCCGGCCGTGAGGTGGTGCGAAGCCCCGCCCAGACCCAGCCAGGAGATGGCGCCCAACAGGGCGAAGGCCAGCAGGAGCAGCCAGCGGCCCCGGCCTCCCAGGGTCTTGGGTCGGGCCATCAATACCCCTTGCCTTTCTTCTTGATGATGACCATGGAGAGGTAGGGCAATTCCCGGCCTTTGATATCCCGGAGATTCTCTACGATGGTCTCGCCTTCCAGGCCGCAGCGGCTGATGCAGGTGGTCCGGTCCAGGAGATCCATGTCCTCCAACACCTGGTAGATTTCGTCAAAATAGCGATAGGTTTTGAGTATCACGATATTATCTGATTTATCAATAACTTCCTTCAGCTGGGCTGCGCCCAGGGCCCCGGACACCAGGTAGAAGGATTCCTCGCCCTCGGTGAGCGGGATTTGGGTCAGGGCCGCGGCGGCACTGTAGGAGGTGATGCCCGGGATCGTGACGATGCCCAACTCGGGATTGAGGCGCTTGAGGGTTTTTAAGAGATACCCGAAGGTGGAGTAGGTCAAAGGGTCCCCCAGGGTGACGAAGGCGGCGTCGCTGCCGGTGGCCAGCACTTCCAGGACCCGCCGGGCGTTCCGCTCCCAGGCCGAGGCCAGCACCTCGGGGTCTTTGGTCATGGGGAAGGCCAGGTGCTCGATGCCGGCGCCGTTTAAGTGACACCGCACGATGCTCAGGGCCAGGCTGTAGGTGTTCTTGGTGGAGCACGAGGCAAAGATGTGGGGTACGCTCTGCAGCACCTTGAGCGCCTTCAGGGTGATCAATTCGGGATCTCCCGGTCCCACGCCAATCCCGTACAGGGTCCCGGTTTTCGTGGTCATGACGGCACCTCCAGGGCCATGATGGCCAGGGCATTCACGATGCTGGCCGCCAGCGCCGAGCCGCCCTTGGGTCCCAGGGCGGTGATGTAAGGGCAATCCTGGCGCGCCAGGGCGTCTTTGGATTCCGCGGCGTTGACAAACCCCACCGGCACCCCCACCACCAGGGCCGGCGGCGGGGCCCCGGCCGCCAGCAACTCCAGCAGGCGCAACAGGGCCGTGGGGGCATTGCCGATGGCCACGATGCCCCCGGCCAATTTGGGCAGACTCCGCTCCATGGCTACCTCGGCCCGAGTGGTGCCGCGCCGGGCCGCCTCGGCGGCGACTTCCGGGTCGTCCATGAGACAGAAGGCCGTAACCCCCAGACGGTCCAGGCGCCCGGTGGAAATGCCCGCCAGGAGCATACGGGTGTCGGTGGCCACCGGGCAACCTCGCTTCAAGGCCTCAACCCCGGCGGCGATGGCCCGGGGATGGAGACGGGCCGCGGCGAGGTACTCCGGGTCGGCACTGGTGTGGATCATCCGCCGCACCACGAACCAGACCTCGGGCGGCAGGTGATGCGGGCCCACCTGGGCTGCGATACGGCGGAAACTCTCGGCCTCGATCTCCGAGGGGAGGCGGGGTTGCCAGGTCATGTTGACTCCTCTTTGAAGCAGTCATTCATGGGCCTTTCGGCCCACTCGCAATTTATGCAAATTATGCAAAATTTCTCCCCCCTCACCCCAGCCCTCTCCCCCCGCTGGGGGGAGAGGGTGAGAAGGGCAGTCTGGTGAAAACTTTTCAAGGCAGTTCCTCATGGGCCTTTGGCCCACCCGTAAAGCATGAAAAGTTCAGTGGGGCGGGCCTCCGTGCCCGCCCCCTTTGGTGGCACAGGTTTTCAACCTGTGCACCACCACCGGTAAGATACCGGTGCCACCAAAAACTTTTCGGAACAGCACGGATAATGAGGATGATGGGCAGTGCCCACCCCACATTTTTTCCTAACCACTAACCACTGACTACCAACCCCTCGCCCCCTCCCTCAAACCATCTTTATAAGCCCGGCAGCTCGCCACCAGGTGCCGGGCCACTTCGGGGTTGCTGCCGAAGTGGAGGTGGACGTAGCTGGCCAGGACGCGGTTTTCGCTGTAGCCTTCGCTCACGGCCGTCCCACCCCGGCGGGGCGTCAGGCGGTAGAGTCGGGGCACGCCGTCAGGCTCTCCCACAATTTCCGAGTAGTGGAACTCGTGCCCCCGGGCCGTGGTCCCCGCAGGCCCCAAGAGGCCGGCCGCGGTCAGGGTGACTTCCCGGTAGCCCAGGGCCTTGAGCCGGGGCAGCATCCGCACCGTGAACGGCAACACCCCGGCCATGGGGTGAGCCCGGCCCTCCAGGTCCAGGATTTCCCGGGCCAGATACATGAGCCCGCCACATTCGGCGTAAATGGGCAGACCCCCGGCCGCGCCTTGTTTCACCGCCTGTTTCAGGGCCTCATTGGCAGCCAGCCGTTCGGCATAGAGTTCCGGATACCCCCCGCCCAGGTAGACGCCGTCAAGCCCGGCGGGCAACTCCCCGTCGGTCAGGGGGGAGAAAGGGACCAGCTCCGCCCCAAAACTTTCCAGCAACTCCAAATTTTCCGGGTAGTAGAAGCAAAAGGCCTGGTCCCGGGCGACCCCCAGGCGCACCGAGGTAGGCTCCGCCGCCGGGGCCGGTTCCTCCGGCAGCGTCAGCCGCGGCAGCGCCGCCAGCAGCCCCGGGAGGTCCAAGTGGGTCTCCAGCCGGTCCGCCAGGCACCCCAAATATGCGTCGTCCAACGGGTGGTCCTCGGCGGTGGTCAGACCCAGGTGCCGCTCGGGAATGGCCAGTTCCTGGTCCCGGGGGAGACCCCCGAAACCGCGCACCCCTTTCAGGCACGACAGGGCCTGCTGCAAATACTCCAGATGCGCGGGGCTGCCGACGCGGTTAAAGACCACCCCCGCCAGGCTCAAGGCGGGGTCGAAGCTGGCGAAGCCGTGCACCAGGGCCGCGGCGCTCCGGGCCATGGCCCGGGCGTCCACCACCAACAGCACCGGGAGCCCCAGCCACTTGGCCATCTGGGCCGTGGATCCGGCCTCGCTGGCCCCGTCATAGCCGTCGAACAGCCCCATCACCCCTTCCACCACCGCCACGTCGGCGCCCCGGGCCTGGCGGCGGAACAGGGCCAGATTGGCCTCCCGGCTCAGCATCCAGCCGTCCAGGTTCCGACAGACGCGGCCCGCGGCCCGGGTGTGATGCCCGGGGTCGATAAAATCCGGCCCCACCTTGAAAGGCTGGACCTTCATGCCCCGGCGGGCCAGGGCGTACAACAGCCCCAGGGTGACGGTGGTCTTGCCCACCCCGCTCTGAGTCCCGGCTATTACCAGCCCGCGCGTTTGGTTTGCCATAACCACAATCCTGTGAATCGTTCTTGGAGCACCCTCGGGCGGACACGCAGGTCCGCCCCTACGGGGGACCGAGAGGTGTAGGGGCGGTTCGCTCACCGCCCCTACGACCCTGGCCTTTCCCTCACTTTTTCTCCCCAAAAACCTCAGGGTGGAGAAACCGGGCCAGTTCCTCCACCGCCTCCGCCGATCGGGGCCCCGGCCGGGAGTAGAGGCTCTCACTCACCACCAGCACCCGGCGCGCCTTCACCGCCTGCAGTTCCTGAAAATAGGGCCGGACGTAAATGTCTTCGGGGCTGCGGTTCATGGGTCCTTGCTGAATAAGGTAAACCTCCGGGTTCGCCTGGATGAGGGCCTCGAGGCTGTATAATATGAGCTTTTGAGGGCTGGTGACGATGTTTTCCCCTCCGGCCCGGGTGATGATGTCGTTCACCAGGGAGCCTTGCCCCGCGGCCAAAAGGTTGAGTTCCCGCACCTCGAAAAAGACCCGGGGCCTGGGGCGTTTTGCCACCCGTTGGGCCACGTCGGCGAGTTTGGCCTCCATGGACCGCGTCAGGGCGGAGGCGGTCTCCACCTGACCGGTGAGGACCCCCAGCCGGGTGATGGTGCTGAACAAGCCGGCAAAATCGCGGGGCGCAAACATGGCCACCGGCACCTGCGCCGCCTCCAGTCTGGTCAAGGCCGGCATCCCCTTGGCGACCCCTCCCTGCACCACTATATCCGGCTTCAGGGCCAGGATCATCTCCACGTTAGGCTGCAGGTGGGTGCCCACGGTGGGGATCCCCTTGACGGTCTCATCACCCTGAATACAGGCCACCACCTGGTCGGCCACCCCTAAGGCGCGCAAGATTTCCGTCAAGCCGCCGTACAGGGAGATGATCCTCCGGGGCGGGGCGGCCACGGTGACGGCAGCGCCCCGGTCGTCGGTGATTTGGGCGGCGTTCAGGTGGTAAGGTACACAAATAAGGAAGACCATCACCAACCCGAAGAATAAGACTGCAGCCGCACCGCGGTATTTCCCTCCCCCTTGATGGGGGAAGGTTAGGGTGGGGGTGAACCGTGTCCCCTTCCCCCTAACCCCCTCCCACCAGGGGAGGGGAAATTCTCTTTGGCACAGTCGAGGTAGGGGCGGTTCGCGAACCGCCCCTACGGGACCCTTTCCCAAATCTGAATCCTCAATCAATCGCGGCAGCGTGATGGCAGAAACCGTCCTTCCCCTCATGATTGGGCCGCCTCCATGGGCTCCACCCCGGTCTCATCCTCCCAGGTTCCCGGCGACAGGGGCAGCATCACCGCGTAGGGCCGCAGGTGGCCGGGGTGCCGGACGACCTCCATGGGCGTCTCGTAAACTTCCGAGAGAATCGCCGGGGTGAACACCTGGTCCGTGGGGCCGTCCACCACGACCCGCCCATGCTTGATAAACATCAGACGCCGGCAGTAGAGGGCCGCCAGATTCAGGTCGTGCATGGCGCAGAGCACCGTGAGCCCCCGGGTGTCGCTCAAAAACTTGAGGAGTTCGAAAATCTCCAGCTTTTTGCGCACGTCCAAAGACGACGTGGCTTCGTCCAGGAGCAGGATTTCCGGGTCCTGGGCCAGGGCCCGGGCCATCACCACCCGCTGACATTCGCCCCCGGAGATCTCGATGATCGGCCTTTCCTTGAGGTGCGACGTGGTGGTCCGGCGCATGGACTTGAGGGCCCAGACCAGGTCGGCGTCCGTCAAGGTCCCCAGGCGGCGCCGGTGCGGATACCGGCCCATGAGCACGATCTCCAGGCAGGAAAAGGGGAACCGCACGTCGGTGGATTGGGGCACCACCGCCAGGATCTGGGCCCGGAGCCGGCTGGGCAACCCCCTTAGGGGCTCGGACTTGACGATAATCCGCCCTTTTTGGGGCGGCAGCAGGCCGGAGAGGGCGTTAAGCAGGGTGGATTTGCCGCTGCCGTTGGGGCCCAGGATGCCCAGGAATTCTCCCCGGTCCACCTGGAAATTCAGGCCCGCGAGGACCAGACGGTCCTCGTAGCCCAACTCCAGCGCCTCTACCCGAATCACCACATCCCCCGGGAACGGCGGGATTTGAGCAGATAAAAGAAAAACGGCCCGCCCAGCAGGGCGCTGACCACACCCACCGGCAGCTCCTGGCCGCTGGACAACAGGGTGCGGGCCAGGACGTCGGCCCAGATCAGGATCAGAGCGCCGGTGGCGGCGGATAACGCCAGGAGGCGGCCATGGGAAGGCCCGGCCAGCACTCGCACCAGGTGGGGCACCACCAGGCCCACAAAACCGATCACCCCGGAGACGGACACCGCCCCGGCGGTGAGCAGCGACGCCCCCAGCAACAGCTTCAGTCTGACCGCGGAAACGGCCACCCCCAGGTGGTGGGATTGCTCTTCCCCCAGGGCCATGATGTCCAGTTCCCGGTGATAAATCGCCCCCAGCGCCAGCCCGGCCGCCAGATAGGGCAGGAGAAAACCCACGTGGATCCAGCCCCGGCCGGAGAAGCTCCCCATGATCCAGAAGACGATGGCCGACAGGGACTCCTCATCCAGGCTCTTGATGAGGCTGATGAGGGCGGCGAGAAAGGTGCTCACCACGATTCCGGCCAGGATCAGGGTCTCCTTGCGGATGCGACCGGACTCGCGAGATAGAACCATGACCGCGGCCATGGCCCCCATGGCCCCGGCCAGGGCCCCCAGGGGCAGGGGACTCAAGCCCAGAAAACTGCCGCCCACCCCTAACATGACCAGGAGCGCCACCCCGAAGGCCGCGCCGGTGGAAACGCCCAGGGTGAATGGATCGGCCAGGGGATTCAGGAGGAGCCCCTGGAAGATGACCCCGGCAGTGGCCAGGGCGGCGCCCACCAGCCCGGAGAGCACCACTCGCGAGAGGCGGATGCCCCAGATCACCACCTCCGTGGTGCGGTCAACCGCCCCAGTGTGAAAGCCGAGCTTGCCCAGGACCACGGCGGCGATGGCGCCCCAGCCCACGTCCATACGGCCAATGCCCGTGGCCAGGGCCACCGAGGCCACCAGCCCCAGGCTCAAGACCAGGCAGGCGATGACAAACCGGCGCGCCCCCAGATTATGCCGGCTCCTGGCTTCCGCCAGGTCCACGGTCCGGTTCAGGTTATCGGCGGGTAGAGAACGTTCTTTCATTTAGGTTGCGTCTTGGCGCTTTATATGAAAAAACCCAGTGGGGCGGGCCTCCGTGCCCGCCACCGAAACGCGGCCAGGGACGGCCGCCCCACCAAAACGAAAAAAAATCCCTAAGTCCCAGTGGACTTAAGGATGCACCCAGCTTCTTTATCCTTAAATAAGGAGGCCGCTTGTCCGGAGCGACCTCTGGTGTTTGGACCCTGATCTCGCTTTAGGCTCCAAACCTCCGGGCAGGTCTTCTGGCTCCCGGATCGACCTACTACCTGCGCCTTCCCATCCCACTTTGGTGGAACAGTGGCCTCGTGCAGGGTTCGTCCCCGGTCACAGCGGCGGGACCGCGACGGCTCACACCGTCTTCCCCATTAAACCCCGAAGGGTACCCGGATGCTTGAATATATAAAGTTACCCCGGGGCTGTCAACCTTAATCAGGTCGGGGCCGGGGGCTCAGCTTTCCCCGGCCAGATCGGTCAACAGGCGGATGACCCGGGCCGCCGCCCCGCTCCCCTGGCACACGGTCTCGGAGATATCCCGGGGCCCCTGGCAGGTGCCGGCCAGAAAGACCCCCGGCAGGGTGGACTCCAGGGGGTGCAGGATGGGGTGGCGCGCCTGGTAAAAGCCCAGCCCGTCTCTGGCTGGCGCCAGGTCCACAAAGGGCAGCGGCTCCCCGGACGCCTCCAAACCCACGGCCAGGACTGCCATGTCCACGGCCAGCTCCCCCCGCCCTCCCCTTTCCTGGTCCTCAAAGCAGATGACCGGGCGGCCATCGTCGCCCGCCTGGATGCGTCCCGGCAGCCCTTTGATGAACCGCACCCCCGCCGCCTGGGCCCGCAGATACAGCTCTTCAAAGCCTTTGCCCGAGGTGCGGATGTCGTTGTAGAAAATAGTGACCTCGCACTCCGGCTCATGTTCCAGGGCCAGCATGGCTTCCTTGATGGAGGCGGTGCAGCAATAGCCGGAGCAATAGGGCAGAAACCGCCGGTCCCGGGAGCCGACGCACTGGATAAAGGCCAGACGCCGCACCGGTTGCCCCCCGGGGGTTATGAGGCTGCCCAGGGTGGGACCGGTGGGGCAGACGATGCGCTCGAACTCCAGGTTGGTCACCACCCCGGGGATGCAGCCATAGCCGTATTCGCTCTTGATGGTCGGGTCGAAGGGCCGGGCCCCGGTGGCCAGGACAATGGCTCCCACCGTCAGCCGGCGCTGGCTGGGCCGGTAGAGGAGATTGATGGCCTGGTGTTCGCAGGCCTGGACGCACATCTGGCAGTCGATGCAGTAGTCCTTCTCGATGGTGGCCCTTAGCGGCACCGCCTGGGCGAAGATGATACGGATGCATTTCCGGGGCTTGAGACCCAGGTTCCAGCGGCTGGGCACGATCACCGGGCACACCGTGGTACAGGTGGCACAGCCCACGCACTTGCTCATGTTCACGTAGCGGGGCTTGATGGTGACTTCCACCTCGAAGCTCCCGGCCTGCCCGGCAATGCGGCTGAGACTGGCATAGCTGAGCAACTCGATGTTGGGGTGGGCGGCCACCTCCACCAGTTTTGGCCCCAGGATGCAGATGGAGCAGTCCAGGGTGGGGAAGGTCTTGTCCAACTGCGCCATGGTGCCGCCGATGCTCAAGGAGGACTCGGCCAGGTAGACCTTGAAGCCGGCGTTGGCCAGGTCCAGGGCCGCCTGGCAGCCCCCCACGCCGCCGCCCACCACCAGCACCTCCCGGCAGACCGGGACCGCCGGGATTTCCGGCGGCTCCCGGGTCTCCAGGGCCAGGGTCAGGGCGCCTACCGCGGACTCCAGATCAGCGCAGGAGCGCACATCCACCACCGGCAGCCGCGCCTCCGGCGCCAGCGCCTGGAAAAAGCCGGCATGGATCTCCGGCCCGCACGCGGCCACCAGCCAGGGGCGGGCCTTGGCGGCCGTGATTTTCCGGAGCCGCGCCAGGCCGTCCGGCGTGCACAGAGGCGGGGCCAGGTCGGCCTGCACCCCCGCCTGTTTGAGCCGCGCCGCCAGCTCTCGGCCATCCATCGCCAGGTCGGGGCAGGCGCATATGAGCACTTTTCGCCGGGTCATAATACCGTTTTCGGTTTTCGGTTTTCTGTTAAAAAGAGCCTTAATGCCAATAAGTTAGCAAGATAGTTTGTTGCATTTGCAGGTGAACCTGCTAAAAGGCAGTTTGATCCCAAGCCACAGGCCTATTTATGAAAATAAGCCGGTGGGGCGGGCCTCCGTGCCCGCTGCGATCCTGATGCAATGGTGCGCAGGCGCACCCTACGGTATAGTTTT
The DNA here is from genome assembly GCA_018897875.1 of Pseudomonadota bacterium. Classification (GTDB taxonomy): domain Bacteria; phylum Desulfobacterota; class Desulfobaccia; order Desulfobaccales; family 0-14-0-80-60-11; genus 0-14-0-80-60-11. The sequence continues at coordinate 8,677 of JAHIKF010000192.1, forward strand.
GGCATTGGTGGCACAGGCTTCCAGCCTGTGCGGCCGTAGGGCACGTCTCACGCGCCACTTCTTGGGGCCTAAAACGGACCCCACCTTACTTGTTCTCACGCCTCCTGGCCGTTACGGTCTCGCCGCCGATCCCCCAGTTGTCGGTTTCCACTTCATCAATCACGACCACGGTGGTGGCAGGGTTCTTGTGGAGCACCTTGACCAGCAGATCGGTAACTCCCTTGATGAGTTCGGCTTTTTGTTCCGGTGTGGCGCCATCCTTGGTGATCTTGATATTTACAAAGGGCATATATCCTCCTGGTTCTCCGATCAAGGCAAGCCGCTGGTCGGATCTTGCGACTTTCCCTTTTCCCCTTTTACCCTTTTCCCCTCAATCTCTTCGGCCATTGCCTGGATGACCCGTTGAAAGGTCTTGCCCTCTGTAGCGGAAATCCACTCCAGGCGCAGGCGCGCCGGGTCGATGCCCTCTTTGGCCAGCTTGGGCCTCAGTTTTTCGATGCGGGCCTGGGCCCTGAGGTTACCGGACACGTAATGGCAGTCTCCCGGCGGGTGGCAGCCCGAGACCAGCACTTGGCCGGCGCCCCGGGCGAAGGCATGGAGGATGAACTTGGGATGGACCCGCCCGGCGCACATGGTCCGGATGATCCTCACCGCTGGGGGGTATTGCATCCGGGACACCCCGGCGAAATCCGCCCCGGCATAGGAGCACCAGTTGCAGCAGAAGGCCAAAATCTTCTCCTCGGGATTGACCGCCAGGGCCTCATCAATCTGGGCCAGGATCATCTCGTCGGTAAAGCCCCGGGCAATGACCGCATTGCTGGGGCAGGCCCCGGCGCAGACCCCGCACCCCTTGCAGGCCGCTTCAATAATCCGGGCTTGACGAGTTTTCCCTTCTCCCACCATCTCCACCGCCTGGAACGGGCATTCCTGGAAACAGGTCTCGCAGCCGATGCACAACTCCGGGTCCACGACGCAGATCAGGCCGTCCAGGGTGATGGTGTCGTGGGCCATGAGGGCCAAAATCTTGCCCGCGGCCCCGGAGCCCTGGGTAATGGACTCGGCCAGGTCCTTGGGGCCCTGACAGGCCCCGGCCAGGTAGATGCCGTCCAGCACCGTCTCCAGGGGGCGCAGCTTGGGATGGGATTCCATGAAAAAGCCGTCGGGTCCCACCGGCAGCTTCAGCACCTCCCGGAGGGTGGCGCCGTCCCCCGGCGTCATGCCCACCGCCAGGACCATTAGGTCCACCCGGTCCCGGCTCACCCACTGCCCCAGTTCCTGGTCCGCCTCGATCACCAGGGAGCCCGCCTCACCGGGCCGGATATCCCGCACCCGGGCCCGCATGAACCCGATGCCCGCCTCTCGGGCCCGATTATACAGGGCCTCCCACTCCTTCTTGACCGTCCTGATATCCCGGTAATAGATGCGGATGCGGGCCTGGGGCAGGCGGGCCTTCAGTTCCAGGGCCTGCTTCAAGGCCGTGGGGCAGCAGACCCGGGAGCAGTAGCGGTTCCCCTCTTCCTCCCGGGAGCCGACGCACAGGACAAGGGCGATGTCCTGGGGCTCGACGGTGGCGCCATTTGCCAGCACCCGGCCCCCGGTAGGCCCCTGGGGGTCCAGCAGTCGTTCCAGGGTCACCGTGGTGATGACCTGGGGGAGGGCGGCCCAGGCTTCGTAACGGCTGCCCGCAGGCGTAAAGGGCGCGAAGCCCGTGGCCACCACGATACTCCCAACGTCCAGGGTATGCTCGATCTCCCCCTCGGCCGTCAAGGTTATGGCCTGGCGGGGGCAGGCCGGGACGCACAGCCCGCAACGGTCGCAGTGCAACGCATCCACCACATAGCGGGCCGGAAAGGCCGTGGGCGACGGCCGGTAGATGGCCGCCCGAAGACCTCGGCCCGGTTCCCGGTCATCCGGGACCTCAACCGGGCAGACCGCGGCGCACTCGCCACAGAGGTCACAGTCTTCGGTGACCCGCGGCCGGGCTTGCGTGACCTTCACCCGGTAGTTGCCCAGGTGGCCGCCGACCCCAGTGACGGAGCTGTCGGTGAGCACCGTGATGCCGGGGTTAAGCGTCGCTGCGGCCATCATGGGGTTGATGAGGCTCACGATGCTCTGGCCCTGGGGAAAGGTCTTGTACAACCGGTTGGCCATGCCTCCCAGCACCGGGGCGCGCTCCACCAGAGTCACGGGAATCCCGGCGTGGGCGATATCCAGCGCGGCCCGAAGGCCGGCCGGGCCCCCGCCGATCACCAGGGCGGCGCGGGTCAGGGGCACCTGGCGCTCGGCCAGGGGCCGGGCCTCCCGCACCTTGGCCAGCCCCATGCGGATCAGTTCCAGGGCCTTCACCGTTGCTGCTTCCGGTTCCCGGGCGTGCACCCAGGAGCAGTGTTCCCGGATGTTGACGATTTCCAGGAGATAGGGATTGACGCCGTTTTCGGCCAACAGGCGCCGAAAAGTGGGCTCGTGGAGCTTGGGCGAGCAGGCCGCCACCACCATGCGGTTCAAACCGAACTGCTGGATATCCTTGGCTATATCCTTCTGGCCTGCCTCGGAGCACGAGTAGAGATGATCCCGGCACACCGCGACCCCCGGCAAACCCCGGGCCTGCTCCGCCAGGGCCTCAGGGCTGATGACCCCGGCGATGTTGTGCCCGCAGTGACAAATATAGAGGCCGATTCGGAGGTCTTTACTCATGACAACAATGGCGCCTCAATAAAATGAGGAGGGCGAAAAGGCGAAAGGGGAAAAATATCGCCATAAAGCTCATCCCCTGGAAAGCCTCACACAAGATTATGGTCACACGTGCAATCCCAATTATTTGGTGGCACAGGCGTCTCGCCTGTGCAGGCGTAGGCTAAACGTCCATAAACCACCAATGTTTCACCCCCGAGGATGAAAAATCCCCCCTGCCCCCCTTTTTCAAAGGGGGGTATTAAAGTCCCCCTTTGGAAAAGGGGGATTTAGGGGGATTTGAAGTTTTTCACGGTAAAACCTGCGGCTACACCCGTCCCCATTATTTATTCACCAGCTTGCCGACCGCCGTTTCCCAGGCGTGAGAAAACTCCCCGGCTTCGGCCACCACTTCCTCCCGGACCAGGGTGATGGCCGCGTCGTCGCAGATGTTGACGCAGACCCCGCAGTAGGCGCAGTTCTCCACCCGGAACCCGACCCGGTCCCCCTCCCGGGCGATGGCCTTCACCGGGCAGAGCTCGATACATTTCACGCAGTCCGGCGGGCACTTGTGGTCGTCGATGACCAGGCGGCCGCGGAATTGGGGGTTGACGACAATGGCCTCATACTCGCAC
>JAHIKF010000193.1 GCA_018897875.1 Pseudomonadota bacterium
CGCCGAGCCGGATCGTAGGTCTTTGGTCCCCTGGGAAGACCCGGAGTTGTCACCCCTGGCGGGATTTTTCCGCACCCTCCGGGAAGTCCTGTTCCGGCCGGGGGAGTTTTTTGAGGACCTGGGGCGGGAAGGGTGGGCCGAACCGTTGGCCTTTGCGCTCATCGTGTCGAGCGTCGGGCTTTTGGGCGCCCTCTTCTGGCAGTTCCTGGTCCTAGCGCCGGCCGGCGGAAACCCGGGGGGCGCCTCCGGGCTGTCGCCTTCCTGGGGATTAGGTCCAGGCTGGCTGATGGCCCTGATGGCCGGTTCCCCGGTCCTGGTGCTGGCCAACCTGGGGGCGGGCGGCATCTGCTGGTGGGGGAGTGTGGCCCTGGTGGGCGCGGGCCAGGATTTCACCCCGGCCTGGCGGATTTTCTGCTATGCCCAGGGCGGCATGGCCCTGGCGCTCATACCGTTCTTCGGCATGTTGGTAGCCGGAATCTGGGTCCTAACCCTGCTGTATTGCGGTGTGAAGCAGGTTTACGGCATCTCCGCCGGGGGCTCTCTCGGGGCCCTGGCCATCTTCCTGGCGCTTCAGGGCGCCCTGGCGCTGTCCCTTATACTGGGCCTGGCGGCCACCCTGGCCTTATTGGGGTTCCTGCTGCTGCTGGGCTGAAGCGGTTTGCGCCGCCTGGTCTTCCCGCCGGATCCGCCTGATCCTCAAGCCGTGGCCGACCCAGCCGATCCCCGCTCCCACCACCAGGCAGAGGTAGACCAGAAGATAGGTGGGCAGTTCCGCCAACTGAAATTTGAAGAGTTTGATCGCCGGCGCCGGCTGGGCGTTTTCAACGGCAAAGTCCACCAGCACCACGGCCAGGATGATCAACAACACCACCTTGAGCTTACTCATGGACGCCTCGCTTTAAGTTCACTCTTTCAAATAACGTTTCACCACGGCCTTGAGATCCTCCAGGTCCGAGGACTTGACCAGGTACTCGTCTGAGGCCCAGGTGGCAAAATCCTTTTTGTACTCTCCGTAGGCGGTGCTCAGGATTACGGGTAAATCCGGCCGCTTTTCCTTAATCTGTCTCAAGGCCTCGATACCGTCCATCTCCGGCATTTTGATGTCCAGGATGACCAGATCCAGGGGAATTTTATCAACGATGTCCAGGGCTTCCCGCCCGTTGGCGGCTTGATAGACTTCGTAGCCCTCCTCTTTGAGTTCTTCACTGTAAAGGAGGCGAATGCTCATTTCGTCGTCCGCCACCAGGATCTTCTTCATTAACGTCCTCCTTTAGGAACCCTGAGCACGCTGGCGGGAACCGCGCCCTGACCAACGTCTTTAACGAGACAGTATTTGGCCACCGGCAGGGTGACGATAAAGGTCACGCCTTTGCCGATTTCGTTGTTTACCTCTATCTGGCCGTAGTGGCGGGAAATGATCCGCTGAGCAATGGCCAGCCCCAGCCCGGTGCCGTAATCCTTGGTGGAAAAAAATGGGTTGAAGATATTGTGGAGCACCTCCATGGGGATGCCGCTGCCGGTGTCGGCGATGGAGGCCGCGGCATAGAGCCCGTCCGCCCTTTCCACCGGGAAGGTGCGAATGCTCAGGGTGCCGCCGTGGGGCATGGCCTGGATGGCGTTCTGGAAGAGGTTGTAAAAGACCTGCTTCATCTGCCGGTCGTCGCAATGGAGCCGGGGCATTTGGGCAAATTCTCTGGCAACCTTGATTTTATTGGCATCCAAATCCCGCTGGACCAATATCAGGGTATCTTCGATAAGCTTGGCCAGTTCGTGATCCCCGTAGTAGGACAGATTTTCCCCGGAGAAGTCCAGGATTTCCCGCAGGAGCTTTTCCAGGCGGGTCACTTCCTCCTGGATGACCTCCACATATCCCCGGAGGGGCGAATTAGGTTCCACCAATTTGGCGATGCGCCGGGCGAAGCCGCCGATGGAGACCAGGGGGTTACGAATTTCATGGGCCATGCCCGAGGCCAGGCTGCTCAAGGCGGCCAGCCGGTCACTCTCCAGCATCCGTTCCCGGATGAGGAGCAACTCCCGGTTGTTGGTTTCGATGGTGGAATAGAGATGGGCATTTTCCAACACCAGGGCGGCCTGGGTGGCGAACATCTGGAGGGTGTGCAGGCGTTCCGGCTCCAGGGGCCGCCCGGAAGCCTGGTTGTCCACCAGAATCACCCCGGTGGCCCGGTCTTTCACCACCAGGGGCACGACAAAAAATTCCTGGGCCGCATACTTGCCCTCCAGGGCGGGGGGCAATCCCGGCTCCTTGACCGTCTGATGGTGATGATAAGGGGACTTCCGCAACACCGCCAGGGCCAGGGGGCCCTGATCCACCCGGAGGGGAATTTCCCAATCAGTCACCGGTATCATCTCCGGCGGCGGCACTTGCAGGGCCTTGAGGTTGGGGAGGTCGCGGGTCGCGGCACTGCGACAGGCGCCTTTGGCGCCGATCAAGGTTTGGGTCGCCTCATCCACTATCAACACCACCGCCCGATCAAACCCCAGGCCGTGTTCCTGGGTGAGGCCCTGGAGGATGATCTCCTGGAGCCGCTCCTCCTGCACCGACGTCAGCATGACCTGGGAGATCTCTTGCAGGGCGGTGAGATTCCGGACCATGCGCTCGTTTTTTTCCGCCAGGTCCTCAACCTGCTGATAGGTGAGGGCATTTTCGATGGCGTTGACGATGACGCCGGCCATGGTGAAGAGAAGCTGGCGGTTTTCCGGGTCGAAGGGCAGGTATTCGCCGTTGGGGTTGAATTTGTCATACACCCCCAGGGTGCCGGTCAGCTGCCCCTTGAAGGTGAGCGGCACCGCCAGGCAGTAGTGGGTGTGGCCGGCCGCATCCGTTGATTCCCCTTCATAATAGGGCGGTTCTGTGGCCGCGCCGCTGGGGGGTATTTGGGGCAGGGCCGGGCATTCCATAGAAATCTGGCCGTAGCGGGATGAGACCCGGAGCTCACCGGTGACGGCATTAATAATATGGAGGGCTGCACCCCGGGCGGTGATAACCTTGGCAGTGGTACTGACGATGCGCTCCAGGAGTTCATCCAACTCCACGGTGGAGGTCAGGGCTTTGCCCACTTCGAACAGCACCGACAACTCGGCGATCCGCTTTTTGGCCTCTTCCTGGACGATGGCCTGGCGCAGAGCCGCAGCCAGCATCAGGCAGGTCAACTGGACGCCCTGGCGCTCGGCGGCGGTGAGGGAGCGCTCCGCCCGGTCTGCCAGGATCAGGACCCCGTAAAGAAAATTATCATCGGCCACCGGAAAGGCGGCCAGGGTTTGATAGGCCGGGGCCAGTTTTTCCAGGGCAGCATTGGCGGCCGATACTCCCGGCTGCTGGCGGTGGACTATGGTAGACTTGCGGGTCCTGGCCGTCTCACCCACCAGACCTTGCCCCAGGGGAAACTCCAGGCGCAGCCGGGGCGGTACGGGCCCCTGACTGCTGACGTTGAGGAGCAGGGTTTCCCTGGCTTTGTCCAGGCCAAAATACAGCGCCAGATCCACCTTCAGGTTGCGAGCCAGAAGGTGAACCATGTTGTTGAGCCGCTCCCCAAAGCTCACGGTAGAGGTGAGCACCTCTACCATTTGGGTCAAGAACGCAGCACGCTCCCCAGCCATGGAACCTCACCCACCTAACAGGCGCTGACGTTTTTCCGCGGCCAGCCGATACACATCGACGTATTTGGGGGCCGCGGTTTTGCCCCAGGAATAATCCAGGGCCATATTGCTCTTCATCAAGGCTTCCCAGACGGCGGGCTGTTCATAAACCGCCAACGCCCGCTGCACCGCGGCCAGAAGTTCGGCCGGGGTATAGCCGGTGAACTTGAACCCGGTGCCGGCGCCCGTGGCGGGGTCGAATTCCTGCACGGTCTCGTCCAGCCCGCCGGTGGCCCGGACCACGGGAATGGTGCCGTAGCGCAGGCAATACATTTGGTCCAGGCCGCAGGGTTCATAACGGGAGGGCATGAGAAAGATGTCGGCCCCGGCGATGATCTGGTGGGCCAGTTCCTCGGTAAAGCCGATCATGAGACCCATGCGCCCAGGATATTTGAGGCTCATCTCCTGGAGAAAATAATGGTGGCGTTCTTCCCCGGTGCCCTGGATGACGAAACCCACTCCCAGGCGCATCAGGTCATCGAGAATGTTTTCCACCAGGTCGATCCCTTTGCGCTCAAGGAACCGGGTGGTCATGCCGATGAGAAACCGGTCCGGGGGCAGATTCAGGTTGAAACGCTGCAACAGGGCTGTCTTGCAGGTCTTTTTGCCGGCGAGGTTATCCCGGTCATAGGGCGCGGCCAGGAAGGCATCCCGGTTGGTGTCCCAGCGCTGATAGTCGATTCCTTCCAGAATGCCGTAGAGCTCCTGGGCCCGTTCCGCGAACAGCCCCTCCAGCCCGAAGCCGAATTCCGGGGTCAGGATCTCTTCCCGGTATTTGGTGGATACGGTGGTCAGGAGGTCCGCAAACACCAGGCCGCCCTTCATAAAATTGAGCTGGCCGTAAAATTCCAGGGCCTTGGGAGAGAGCAATTCCCACCCCAGGCCGGTGAGGGGAAGGTCATAGGAAGAAAAAAGCCCCTGGTAACCGACGTTGTGGACCGTATAGACCACCGGCAGGCGATGGAGGCGGGGGCGGTCGTTATAGAGGGTCCGGAGATAGACGGGCACCAGGCCGGTCTGCCACTCGTGGGCGTGGCAGACGTCGAACTCCAGTTTCAGGGCGTCGATCATCTCCACCACCGACCGGGAAAAGAAGATGAACCGCTCGCCATTGTCGTCAAAATCCCCGTAGGCGGTGCCGTAGAGACCTTCCCGGTTAAACAGGGCGTCCTGGCCGATGAAGTAAAAATTCAGGTTGGGGTCGACCTGGCAGGTAAAGATCTCGGCGGACAGGGTCGTTAAGGAGAGCGGAATGGAAAGCGTCTGCCCGGTGGAGGTGAGGCGCTGGCCCGATTCGCGTACCTGGCGGTACAAGGGCAGAACCACCGATACCTGGTGGCCCATTTTGACCAAGGCCCAGGCCAGGGCGTAGATCACCTCGGCAAGCCCGCCGCTGCGGGCAAAGGGGTTGGCTTCCGGGGATACCATCAGAATACGCATCTGTCATCCCTCAAGGATTACAGCGTCAACTCCCGAAGATATTTGGCCGCATCTTCCGGAGGGGTAGGATTGATATAAAAGCCCGAGCCCCATTCGAATCCGGCAATCAGGGTCAGCTTGGGCACGATCTCGAAATGCCAGTGGTAATAATAGAGTTGTGGTTCCCGGATGGGCGCGGTGTGCAGGATGAAATTGTACGGGACCTGGCCCAGGGCTTTCTCCAGGCGCTTCAGGGTTTCCGAGAAGATCTCGGCCAGCAGCCGGAAAGACTCCTCCTGCATATCCACGTAAGACGAAAAGTGCTGCTTGGGCAGGATCCACATTTCAAAGGGAGAGCGGGGCGCAAAGGGACAAATCGCCAGAAATTCCTCGTTCTGGAGCACCACCCGGGTCTGCTGCTGGAGCTCCTGGCTTATCATATCGCAAAAGACGCAGCGCTCTTTGTAGTTGTAATAAAACTTGCCGCCGCTCAATTCCTCCTGGACCAGTTCCGGAACGATGGGCAGGGCAATGAGCTGGCAGTGGCTGTGTTCCAGGGAGGCGCCGGCGGCCCGGCCCTGGTTCTTGAAGATCAGGACGTAGCGGAACCGGGGATCCTCGCTGAGGGCCACGATCCGCTC
>JAHIKF010000194.1 GCA_018897875.1 Pseudomonadota bacterium
GCCGCGGGTGGCCCGCCAGGCGGCTCACCCCGCCGCCGTAGGTGGCGTCCCCCAGGACCGGGTGGCCCTCCGAGGCCAGGTGCACCCGCAGTTGATGGGTGCGCCCCGTCTGGGGGGTGAGCGAAACCAGGGTCAGGGGGCCGGGAAATTCCTGGATGACCCGCCAGAAGGTTATGGCGCGCTTGCCCCGCCGGGCGTTTACGCTCATCTTCCGGCGGGCCGTAGGGTGGCGGCCCACCTCCTTGTCGATTTCGCCCTCGATTTCCGGCAGGCGACCCCAGACCAGGGCCTGGTACCGCTTGGTGATGGCGTGGGCCTGGAACTGGGCCACCAGGGCGGCGTGGGCCAGGGCGGTCTTGGCCACCACGATGAGGCCGCTGGTGTCTTTATCCAGGCGGTGCACCAGGCCGGGCCGGCTCACCTCCCCGATGTCCTTGAGGTCCGGGCAATGGTGCACCAGGGCATTAAGCAAAGTGCCCTGACGGTGCCCGGCGCCGGGATGGACCACCAGATGCGGGGGCTTGTTCACCACCAACAGGTCCCGGTCTTCAAAGAGAATCGCCAGGGGGAGGGCTTCGGGGGCCAGGTGGCTGGGCGAGGGCGGCGGCACGCTCACCGCCACGGTATCGCCCGCCCGCACCCGGTAGGAGGCCGGCCGCGGCTCGCCCTCGACCAGCACCCGCCCAGACTTGAGGAGTTTTTGTAAGCGGGCCCGGGACCATCCCAATTGGCGCGTCAGGAATTGATCCAGGCGGGCGCCGGCTTGGGCCGGCTCCACCACCTGACGGATGGTTTCAATGCTCCTGGCGTCGGTTGGCAAGGGTCAGCACCCGATTTACCGGAGGGTTAATCGTTCCATTGATACAAAAGGGAAAACCTGCCGAAAATACCAGGGTCTCCGCCAAGTTTCTTCATAGGTCTTGATGAGTCGGGCCTCGGATCAAAATGGTTGCCCGAAACTCAAAATACCATCATAAAATAACCTATTTCTGGATGGGGTCTCGTTTTTCGAAGAAAGTCGTCTGGGGTCCGTTTCTTTACATACAGTTTTCTCCTTATCCCTGGTGAAAAAGTTTACTGAAGCTTTTATGCTGGTAGCCTTTAAGATTGACCATTAATCGTTACTTTTTTGAGGCGCGCTATATTGTTGGATAACACCATTACTATCGAGACTAACCCTTGTACCTTTGGGGTGATGTTGTTTTTTAATTTTATTTCCAAACATAGTGGAAACAACAGTAGGCAAGGTTTGATCATCTCCAAGGGTTACGGCCTTGACGTACTGTACGTTTCCATCCTTCCCCATAATAACCTTTGATCCAGGTTCCACTTCGACCGATAACCCATCTTTTATGATTCCTATCGGGATAAAAATTCTGTCCTTGGGGACAAATTCCATTGCATCGCCATCGCGGTCAATCCTAAATGGTTCTTCCGCCTTATGCACTCTGCGCATCAATCGCCAGTTGCCATTTTTATCTCGCACCGTGATAGCCAGGGTGCAATCTTCTAGAGGCGTCCCTTTAATAACTTTGCCATTTCTATCGATGCGAATCTCTCCCCCATGCATGTCCACGGGCTTGCCATAATTATGCCCCTCAGGAAGATACAAAGGCTGATGCTGTCCTAAATGCATCGTGGACTCGTCTGGTGGGGGTGATGGCTGGGTGGAAGAGTCATCCTCTTCTAAATCTCTGGGAATGCTTGGCTGGGGCTGAGGGATGCCGGCTTTTTTATCCAATTGGGGTGGCGCCGCCGGGGGCCCAGGCGCAGGCGCCCCAGGGGGCGGCCCGGCTGGATGGCCGGGGGAGGGTCCACTTCCCCAGGCAACATTAAGGGGGAGGCAAAACAGGAGCACTAATATGGCTCCTCCAACACGGCACTTTAAAAGTTCATTTGCCATTACACACCTCCGGTGGACAGCTAGATTTTTCTTTAAAGGCCTGAAGAATCCCGAAGTTGACCTTATTTCCAGACCATCAAAACAGACGGTTCTATAGCCACCCTATCCCCCTAATCCCTCTTACCCCCCATTGACATAAGTTGCTAACAAAACTTGAAATTTCCTTAATTCCCTTTTTACCAAGGGGGGGGTTACCTGACCAACCCCTATCATCCCCTTTGGAACAGGGTCAAAGGGGGTTTTATTTTCTTCTCAATAGCTTATTGCCTTTTACCACCCCAGATTTTTCGGCGGATAAGCCCACCAGGAGTACGGGAAAGAGAAAACTTTTCTGGTAAGGATTTCTTGTTGAGAGTGAAGGGTGACAGCTAAAAAGTCACACCTTCCGCAAGGCGCCGCCATTCTTGATTTCGCTGAAGATCATGCGCCCGGCGGTGGTCTGCAAAACGCTGGTGACGGCCACCTCCACTTCCCGGCCGATGAAGCGCCGGGCGTTTTCGATCACCACCATGGTGCCGTCGTCGAGATAGGCAATCCCTTGACCCTGGGATTTTCCCTCCCGGAGGATTTGGACCTGCAGGCACTCGCCGGGCAGGACCGCCGGCTTCATGGCGTTGGCCAGCTGGTTGATGTTCAGAACCTCGATCCCCTGTAGTTCCGCCACCTTGTGCAGATTAAAATCATTGGTCATGACCTTGGCGCGCAATTTTAAGGCCAGGGCCACCAGTTTGGAGTCCACCCCGGCAGCCCCGGGAATATCGTCATCGATGAATTCCACCCGCAGGGGCTTCTTCTGCTGGAGCCGTTTCAGGATGTCCAGGCCCCGGCGGCCCCGGGTACGCCTAAGATCATCAGAGGAATCGGCCACATACTGCAACTCTTCCAAAACAAATTTCGGGACGATGAGGGTGCCTTCCACGAAGCCCGTTTCGGCAATATCCGCAATACGGCCGTCGATGATGACGCTGGTATCCAGAATTTTTAAAGCATGACGCGGGGGCTTGCCGGCCGGGTCCAGGAAGTAGGGAGTATTGACCTCGGACATCTTCTTACCCCCCAGCACCAGGCCGATATAACCGAAAATTGCTGAAAAAAAGATGTATAAAGGAATTTGCAGGTTGGGGAGTTCGAGGTATTTGTCAAAGGGGTAGCTGGCCAGCTTGCCGATCCCCAGGCCGACGAACAGGCCCAGGGTGCTGCCGATAATGGTCTTCAAGGGTATCCGCTTGATGACCTGCTCCAGTCCCAGGGTCAGACAAGCCACCGCCAGACCCGCCACCGCGCCGGCATAACCGGCCCACCACAGGTGATCGAACCTCGGGATTTGATCGGCGATCAGATAGCCGCTGACGGCGCAAATAGTCCCCAGGATGGTCCCGGTGACCATCTTCTGTAGCACGGAGTTCTCACCTCCTTTCTCAGGAAAAAATCAAGACCATACGAAAAACCCCCGACGTGACAACGCTGGGGGTTCGCAATTGACGCAGTCAGAAAGCATGGTTCCGGCACTCCTTGCCGTAGTCACAAGGGAATCGGTATGGGTGTGGTGGTTCAAACCCTGGCAGTTAAACTATTGCAACAGGCGGATCAACGGTGGCTTCGGTGGCTTCCAACAACGCCAGCAGTTGAGCCTCAATCTCGTCGGCATCTATGTTGTTTACCAGGGAAAGTTCCTTAACCAGGAGGTTTTTGGCGGTATCCAACATCTTCCGCTCACCGAAGGAGAGATCCTTTTCCGTTTTGAGGAGAGTGAGATCCCGCAGGACTTCCGCCACCCGGAAAGGCGAACCGGTCTTGATTTTATCCATGTAGTCCCGGTACCGGCGATTCCAGGTCTGGTTGCTCACGCGGAGGGGACGGTGCCGCAGGATTTCATAGACTTCGGTGACTGCCTGGAGATCGATAATGTCTCGGAGTCCGACGTTCCGGGCATTACCGGTGGGAATCATGATGATCATGTCACTGTCCAGAAGGCGCATGATGTAAAATTTTTGCTGGTTTCCCGAGACGTCCCGTTCTTTAACCGATTCGATCACTCCAACCCCGTGGGCCGGGTACACGGCCAACTGGCCAACTTGGAACATGCTTTTACACCTCCTCGCGCCTTCTTTTTATCACAAAGTTGCATAAAAAGCAATTTTCCGGGTAAAGGGAATTCAGCGCTGAAAGCGAAACAGGAGGATGTCCCCATCGGCCACAAGATAATCCCGGCCTTCCACCTTCAGGAGGCCGGCCTCCTTGACCCGGGCGGGGGAGCCCAACTCATCCAAGGCGGTGAAAGGCATCACTTCGGCCCGGATGAAACCCTTCTCCATGTCGGAATGGACACAGCCTGCGGCCCTGGGGGCCGGGGTTCCGGCGGGCACGTGCCAGGCCCGCACTTCCGGGCCCACGACGGTATAAAAGGTCACCAGACCCAACAGCAGGGAGGACTCCCGGACCAGGCGAGCCATGCCGGTTTCGGTAAGACCCAATTCGGCCAGAAATTCCTGGCGCTCCTCGGGGGAGAAAGCCTGGAGCTCAGCTTCCAGGTCCCCCAGGATGGGTACCACCGGCCGGTGGCGAGCCGCGGCCAATGCCTTCAAGGCCGCATAGTGGATGCCGCCCTCCAGCTCCGCCTCGCTCAGGTTGGCCACAAACAGGCAGGGCTTCATGGTCAACAGCGGCGTGCCTTCCAGGTGTTTCAGCTCCGCCGGTCCCAGGTTAAGGTCCCGGGCCCATGTCCCCCGGTTGAGCCCGGCCTCCACCTTGACCAGGGTGGGGAGGATTGGCGCCGCGGCCTTGTCGCCGGCTTGGGCCCGTTTCTCCATCCTGAGGCGCTGCCGGGCCAGGATCTCCAGGTCGGCCAACAGGAGTTCGGTTTCCACCACCTCCACGTCCCGCACCGGGTCAAGAACGGCCAGGGGATGGGGACAGCTCTCGTCACCGAAGCAGCGCACCACGTGGACCAGGAGGTCCACCTCCCGGATGTGCCCCAGAAACTGGTTACCCAGGCCCTCGCCCCGGGAGGCGCCCTCGATGAGGCCGGCGACGTCAACGAATTCGATGCTCGCCGGGGTGAGGCGCTGGGGTTGCAGCAGTTGGCCCAGGCGGGCCAGGCGGGGGTCCGGGACGGGCACCACCCCGGTATTGGGGCTGATGGTGCAGAAGGGGTAGGGGGCCACCTCCGCCGCGCCTGCGGTCAGGGCATTGAAGATGGTGGTCTTCCCGGCGTTGGGCAGGCCGATGATGCCGCAGCGCCAACTCATGGCGGCAACTCGGCGGTCGCTGGGCGGGTTGGGCCCGGTGGAAATTGCTCTTTTAGGGAGAGACGCCTGAGCGGCATGACCGCCCTCCTTTAAGGAGTCGATATGCCATTATAAACTATCGTCCAGGCCCCAGTCCATACACCCATTTCGGGAGAGGAGATAATGCGGCTTTTGCTGGTGATATGCTTGCGAAACCCGACCTTCGAGATACCCGCCTCTGCCCCGCCTAGTCGAATGATTGTCAAGAACTGGACGAAAATAAAAAAACCCGCCTACGTCGGCGGGCTTGCTGCTATGAAATAAATCCGGCGGCGTCATACTCTCCCACGCATTCAGTGGCACAGGCTTCCAGCCTGTGGCCAGTTAGGGTGGGACCGGTGTGCGTTACAAAATATTAACGCCTTTCTATATCGGTGCTTTTACATTCTGGACATCTGACCGGACCGGCAGTAAGGCGCTTCTCTTCGGCCTCACCAGGCTCAAATACTTCAATCTCGAATCTACACCCGCACTTAATGCATTTGAAGCTTCTTTTTATCATTGTGTACTCACTTTTTTATTGTAAGGGTTGGATTAAAATAGACCAAAAAAGCTCCGCCCCGCCTTCTTTTGATAAAAGCTCCTTGTCGCCGTAATTCGCTTGAGAATATATAAAAGGTTTGAGTCCTAAATTATATCCATCCTCCTCAACCCTCAGAAGCTCGTTATAGGAATTGTCATGCATGGAAGAAGACGAAGCATATTTGATGTTACCACGTGAAGAAGATTCAAAAGAGATCCATACTTTACATTCACTAACTAGATTACCTCTTTTATAGATTTTAGCAGTAAAATGGTTTGCATCTATTCTTCTGAACTCGGTTTCTATGCCGACAGCGCGAGCTTCGAGTTCATTAAGCGAATTATCGATAAAATTCACAATATAATCAAACGATTCTGATATATATCTTGACTTTTCTATATCAGTAAAATCTTTCTTTATTCTTAAGTTGCTTGATCTTGGGGTTTCTCTTATATTATGATTAATTGTTGTAGATGCCTTATTTACCTTAATTTCCTTGAATTCAACTGCCTCATATATTCTCCCCATATTAATTTTTTCAGCGGCAGCACGTATATCTTTTGTTATTGAGAGAAAGGCATCATGTCGATTAGGAAACTTCGATACTGGCCTGCCATCGGTAGGGGTGGCTCGTAATTTGCCAAAAGGAGTTTGTTGCCAGTCACATGGATCAAGAATAACAGGTATGACCCGAGCCTGACCTACTTTATGACGCTCCATCGCACGTTTCATTTCAACATCATAACAATAATCTGATGCGATAAAATATGGGCTTATAAGAAGTAGAATAATATCAGCATCTTCTAAATTTGAATCGATTTCATTGTCCAAATCTTTACCCGCACCTATCCGTCTATCGTGCCAGGTTTTGATAACACCTTGCCGTTTTAGGGCGGAGAGGTGAATTTCTAACTCATTTCTCATGTCTTCATCTCGGTGAGAATATGAGAAAAAAACTGTAACCATGGTTATTGGACACATCCTTGGCTTTTTTTGTGCACTTGTGTTTCCCAATCTAATAAAAAAGCCCGCCTCTGTCAAGAAGCGGGCCTGCTGCTATGAAATTAAATCCGGCGGCGCCCCACTTTCCCACGCAGTCGCCCGCGTAGTATCAGAGGTGCATAGGCGAGCCACCGGAAGCCCCCCGGGGGTCAGCCGGGAGATTCGAGGCAAGGGCGGGAGAAGTTAGTGCCCGGCAACCGGTAGTCATGTACCAGGCTTTTTTTTACTGACAACTGACCACTGGCAACTAACCACTGCTTTTCCGCCCCTCCCCTCATCTCCTAACTCGTTTTTCCCGACAGCTCCGAGTGGTACACCGGCAGATACCGGGTGCCCCAATCGAAGATCAGGATACCCCCGGCGATCAGGGCCAGGGTGATGATGATCTCGATGGCCGACGGGAAGTAGCTGAAGTCCCGGTACCCGCCATAGCTGGTGAGGCTGACGTTGAAGCGGTTCAGAACCACCCCGAAGGCCGATAAGCCC
The DNA here is from genome assembly GCA_018897875.1 of Pseudomonadota bacterium. GTDB lineage: Bacteria > Desulfobacterota > Desulfobaccia > Desulfobaccales > 0-14-0-80-60-11 > 0-14-0-80-60-11. The sequence continues at coordinate 7,202 of JAHIKF010000194.1, forward strand.
GCGGCCCAGTAGAGGCCCTTAATCGAATTGCGCACCTCCGAAAAGGTGAGCAGGATGGCCGGCAGAGCCACGGTGCCGAACAGTTCCAGGTAAAAGAAGAAGTGGGCTTTGTCCAAGGTCCAGACCGTGGCTCCCCGGGCATAGAGGTCGGTAACCTTCATGGCGAAGTAAACCAGCAAGACTATGCCCAGCCCCTTGCCCAAGGACGACAGGAGCTTGAGTTCGGGCTTGCGTTTGTAAGCCCAGGAGCTGATGAAGCTCTCCAGGGTCACCACGCCCATACCGCCGATCACCGCGCTGCAGAAAAAAAGCGGTCCTATGGCTTGGCTGGCCCAGAGGTCGCTCATCTTCTCGGGCATCAACAGGTACAGCGCCCCCAGGGAGGACTGGTGCAGGGTGGAGAGCATGACGCCGGCCACCACCAGGACCAGGTAGATGTTCCGGAAAAAAGCCACCAAATCATACTTTTTCCAGCGCTCCAGGGCCATAATGAAGATGTCCACTCCCAGGACCGTGGTGTAGAGCATGACGCACCAGGACACCTCGAAGAGCACCGACTGGGGATTCCACATCACCATGGGGTGCCAGATGCGCCAGGGTTGGCCCAGGTCGAAGAACAGCCCGATGACGAACACCAAATAGCCGATGAAGGCCGAGAACTTGGCGGGCCTAAGCAGCGGCTCGAACTTTTTCAGGTTGAAGATATAGATGGCCGCGGCCATGGTGAAGCCGCCCCCGGCCAGGGCTACCCCGGAGAGGATGTCGAAGCTGATCCACAGGCCCCAGGGGTAGGCGTCGCTCAGGTTAGTGGTGGAGCCCAGCCCAAAGAAGAGCCGGATGACGGCGGAGATCAGGCCCAGCACCAGGATGACGTAGAGGATGGCGCGCCCGGTGGTCAACTTGCCTTCTCCCGGATACCACTTTTCCACCTTTTCACTCATGGCTCAGTCCTCCTTGCCTTCCTGAGATTTCTGGTCCTGCACTTCCGCCCGGCGCTGGTTGATATAGTGGAGGCCGACGGCTAGGCCGCCCACGCCCAGGGCCACCCAGGGCACCTTGGACATCCACTCCCGGCCGTAGATGCCGTAAGGCACGTTCCCCAGGTCGGTGCGGAAGCCCCGGTGGTCAAGCTCCAGGACCTCAAAAGACACCGGCGTGAGGTAGAGCTGGGCCGTACCCCCCACGATCTTTTCACCGTACACCTCGGGGTAATACTTTCCCGGGTGGGCCCCGATGCGGCGGTGGGCTTCCTTCAGGAGCGCGCCCCGGTCCCCGAAGACCAGGGCCTGGCTGGGGCAGGTGGTGGAGCAGCTCGGCGCCAGGCCGATCTCGATCCGGTCGGCGCAGAAGTCGCATTTCCGGATCAGCGGCACCGCTTTGCCCCACTCGAACTTGGGCACCTGGAAGGGGCAGGCCATCATGCAGTAGCGGCAGCCGATGCAGCGATAATCGTCATAGACCACCGGACCGTCTTTCAGTTTGATCAGCGCCCCCACCGGGCAGACGCTCTCGCAGGCCGGGTCCAGGCAGTGCATGCACTGGCGCTTGATAAAGTGCCAGTTGAGCTTGCCTTCGGGTTGGGCCACCTCCCGGAAAATGATCCGGGTGTAGTTGTTGCTGTTCATGTATCTGGGGTTGCTCCAGGTCTCGCTGAACGTCGTGCGTTCACCTGGCAGGTTGTGCCAGCTCTTGCAGGCCACCTGGCAGCCCCGGCAACCGATACAACGAGTCGTATCGATCAACATGGCTTTACTCATGGCAGTCTCCCTTGCGGCCTCTTAGACCTTTTGCACATCCACCAGGAATACCTTGTATTCCGGGATCATGGTGTTGGCGTCCCCCACCATGGGGGCCAGCTGGTTGGCGGCGTAGTTCTGCTGGGAGTCTGGACCGCCGGTGGTCAGGCCGGCGAACCCGAAATGCCAGGGCAGGGCCACCATCTCCACGGTGCTCTGGAGGCCGGACTTGCCACAGGTAAAGGGCGCCACCCGGTGGGTGACATCGGCCCGGGCCATCACCTCGCCCCGGATGGACTTAACCCTGACCCAGTCACCCGCCTTGATGCCTTTGGCCTTGGCCAAAGACGGGCTGATCTCCACGAACATCTCGGGCATCATCTCCGCCTGCCAGGTGAGGTTCCGGGTCATGGCCCCTCTTCCGAAAGTGGGCCCCAACGAGGCCACCGTGGAAGAGTGTCAGAGCCGGGCCTGGTGTTCTAAGTAGACGATGGCCAGGGCCCGGGTGAGCTTGGCCAGGAGATAGCATTCTTCGTTGTTGATGGCGGCCCCCCCGATGGAGGCCAGGGTCTCGGTGCGGTTCACCGTCACCCCGGTGGGGGACTTGGTGATGAAGGCGGCATCCCGGGTGGCCTTGACGCGCTGGGCCAGGGTAGTCATGGCCCAATCCAGGCTCTTTTCTTCCCATAGGGCCGAACCCGGGGCCCGGTAGCGCACCTTCTTCAGGCGCCGGGGGCTGGTGACCACCTCGAAGACCGCCTGGCCTTTGCTGCACAGGGACCCCTGGTTGATGGGGTGGTCGGGGTCGCCTTCAACATTGATGAGTTTGCCCCCCTTGGTGTTGGCGATGAGGCCGCAGCCCACGCCTCAAAAGGGACAGATGGAGGTGGTGACCTGAGAGTCTTTGGTCTTGGCGGGAGCCACAACCCCGGCCCACCCGTGGCGCGTCAGGACGACGCCCGAGAGGCCCACCGCGGTAATGCCGCTTCCCAAACCCTTGATAAATGTCCTGCGGGTAATCCCCATATTTCACCTCTTGTTGGGTTTGTGGAGTTCAGGAATAAAAGTGGTAGGATTTCTGAACTAATTAAATGTGTTATCCCTTGAAGCCTCATCTAGTCGCTCTCACTCCCCTTCAATTTCGTGCCCACGTTAGGGGATTTTTGCACAACTGTCAACCAAGACTCTTTGAGCAAATTTTCACAAGATTTTCCTCGTCTGGTTCGGCAGCCACAAATAAAAACAGGGCCGTCAACGGCCCTGCCTGGGGAGCTTTTTCGGTCCTCGCCTCCAGCGGGAAAACGCCCTTAAACCTGAGCCCCGCCAGGCAACGAGAGCGTTTACCATAAGTTCCTTCCAGTTGCCGCTTCTTAAATCCCCCTAAATCCCAGTAGTGTCCGGCAGAGATTTTGCTGAACGGTGGCAGAATAAAAATCGAAAAATGAAGCCGCAGGGCTTTAGCCGGGCGCAGCGTAGTCTGATAAGAAGTTGCAGTCAAAAAACTATTAATATTCATGTCATTCTGAACAAAGCGCAGCGGAGTGAAGAATCTCTGTGGCTTTAAAAGAGCGATTCTTCGCTGCGCTTCAGAATGACAAAATATGCCTATTGATTTAGTTCATAATGAATTTTCGGCTAATGCTATTTCGGCGTAATTTCTAAATATAACTTACTTATGCTATTATATCAATAACATAACTTCCACTATGCCCCCTGTGGCGGAACGCCGAAGGCATAGGGTCCTTGCCGGCTGGCTGGAAAAACAGTAGGATTCAAATAGATCAAAGGAAAAAGCACAAGCATAGAACAGCAGTAAATTCTGCCGAGATGTTTTTTCTTTATATTTAAGCATGTTATATGCTGAGTAATAATTGATCTGGGACTCTTAATCTGGATGGGCCATATTGATTATGAGCTAAGTCAATAAGGCATTGACAAAAATAGTCTTTTGAATGCTCGTTGGTATGAAACCGGTAGCAGCAAAAACCCCCTCTCCCCTGCGAGGGTTGGGGGTGAGAGGGGGGCAGGACTTCCGCATGCAGTTTCCTAACCGGACACTGCTAGGAGGAAGGAGTCTTTTTTTCATTAATTCAGGGTTTCTAACTCGATGAACTTCCTGGTGGATCAACCCCTGGGCGCTCTGGCCAAGTGGCTGCGTTTCTGCGGCTTCGACGCCACCCTCATGCGCCTGGCCTTGGATAAGCCCGGGAGCTGGCCGCCCCCCAGGCCCCAGACCCACATCCTGACCCGGCAGGCAGCCGCTCACCGCCTGAAACGGCCCGACCTTATGGTGTTGGCCGCACCGGATTCGGAAGGCCAGCTTCAGGAAGTGCTCCAGCGTCTGCGCCTCTCGGCCCGGGACCTCAAGCCCTTGACCCGTTGTGGCCATTGCAACGATCTCCTCGCCCCCCTCCATCGGGACCAGGTTCAGGGCCGGGTTTCAGAGCATGTCTTCCTGCACCACCGCCTGTTCTACGAGTGCCCCGGCTGCCTCCGGGTTTACTGGCCCGGCAGCCACATCCGGGGGATCACCGGGACCTTGCGGGACCATATGGCGCAACTGGAGGACGGGGGCCCCGACCCGCCGAAATAGCGAGCCCTCATTTCCGGCGATTTTGAGATTGCAACGCCCCCTCCATTACCTTATAGTAGAAATTAAGAAAAAGTGCCTGGGGCCGGACAACTATCTCCGGTTGACTCCCAACGCCGGGTTTCCTCTCCCCGGTTCCTGGCCCCCGGAAAAGGAGTGATGCATGAGCGCTGATTATAAAAATTTGGCCTGCAAGGGACTCAAGGGCACCTGCTGGTACACCAAGACCCTGGCTCTCAATATGATGCGCCGGGGCCTGATCCTGGGCCGCTACACCCTGGCCTGCTGGCAAAAGCAGAAAGCTGATAAGGCCATGCGCCGGTTGGGGGAAGAGTTTTTCCAGACGCTGGAACAGGGCGAGACCAACCCAATGGTGGTAAGCGCCGTGAGCGATGCGGTCAATCGGGCGAAGGATTTAAAAGCGGTCAAGGACAAGAATTATCAGGCCGTAGCCGCCATCCGGGACAAAATCCGGGCCGCCTGGGTCAAGGAACCCGCGCCGGTGCCCGCCGTGGCAACGCCGCCGGCGCCCGCCCCGGAACCCCCGCCGCCGCCCGCCGAGCCAACTGAGGCCGCGGAGAAGCCTGAGGAACCTGCGGCTCAGTAGGATTTTTGCCGTTATGGAAAGATGTTTTCGACTGGTTCCCAAGCTGGGCTTGGGAACCTTAATGGGCGCAAAGCTTGGCTTTGTAGAAATCGGTGCATGAATCTTCTTGTTACGCCGACCCCCAGGGTCACCCAAACCAAGTTTGGGTCAATAATGCGTTCCCAAGTACAACTTGGGAACGAGAACAAAATTGTGGAATTTATGACAAAATCAATGGAGCCTTGCGCATAGGGAATCTGTTAATAATTTAGTTTCGTTTCTGTCATCCGGGATTCCAATCCTGGCCAAAAAATTACAGAAACGTTGGGATAATACTTCTCTATGTAAGATAGTCATTGAGATAAAATATGAATCATTCATTATATTATTATAAATATAATCTCTTGATAAAGTATAAAAATGCTTAAAATCAATAGCAAGTTCGGGAACATTCATCTCTGCATCAGCTTGTATGTAATGATATCTTTTATTTTCTTGCTTTTTTACTTTGTTCCAGTCCTTTGTATTAATATGTTGCATCACTTGTCCATACTGCTCTAAATGGACCCCATTCCTTAAAGATTCAGCCAAATAGGCAGGAGCCATTAATATCATTTGGATGTAACTATCTTGATCTTCGCGGGGTTCTACTCTATTTTTGTAATCTTGTTCTAAATCGCACTCTTGAGTTAATATTACAGTATAGTCATATTTTGTTTCGGTTATATTATACTCCCTTTTCCCTTTTGACTTGATGGTAAAAGTAACAGCCTGGATTAAGTTGACATCTTTATAAATGTCACCCTGCCAAGGTCTGGCAAGTGGCGATTTTCTGATTAAGTACATAGTTATATTAACTTATTTTTCATATAATTTATATGTTTTCTTCGTAACGCCCGATTTTTTATAATCATCTGTCGATAGAGGTAAGTCTTGAGAAATAATTCCTTCTTTTTTATTTTCTTCAACATGTGGAGGAATTGTTTCTGGGCAAGTAAAATAGTCACCTTCAATACAAAGAGTGTTTTTGTAATCTTTCATACTTTCTCTCCACTCATAATTTTTACCAACTTCTCTCCACGACTTTGCTTAAAAGCCTTCTTTATATCTTCATAAAAGGCTTTAAGCTTATTTATTACCCCTCCTGGTTCACTTTCTTCCCGAGATGCACAATCATAATCAAGAACGAATTCTTTTTGAGTAATCAGACTTGGATATTGACTGTTATGAATACCAAATTGAAAAAGCATATTATGGTCCTCTATAGTGAAATGCATTTGAGACATTGCTCTTGTCAATGTATTTGGAAATTCTGGAAAAGCATTAATAAAGCACCACAGATTGTTATTTAGTACTTGATCACAGGGTTAAAAATTAGGCTTGTGAGATCCAGGCGATATCTGGTTGGAGCCCCTTGAAGTAACAGGTCATCGCCTCCACTAGGACCGGAAAGGTCTGACGGCCCCGCAC
>JAHIKF010000195.1 GCA_018897875.1 Pseudomonadota bacterium
GAGAATTTTACAGCCTGTAAAAGCCCCAGGATAAAGGGACTGGGCCGGCTGGGCCTCGCCGGCCGGCCCTCAGTGGTATGTCTGGCTTATGGTTGCGGCAGGCCCGCCTTAAGCCCCGACTCAACCGAACGGATTCTGCACCACCATGGTTTCTTCCCGGTCCGGGCCCACGGAGACGATCTGGATGGGCACGCCCACCAGCTCTTCCACCCGCTTCAGGTAGTTTTGGGCGGCCGCCGGCAAATCCTGGTAGCGCCGCACTTGGCGTATATCATCGGTCCAGCCCGGCATTTCCTCAAATATCGGCCGGCACTTCTCCAACTCCTGAATGGTGGCGGGGATGGTCTCCCGCCGGGCGCCGTTCACGTCGTAGGCCACGCAGATTTTTACCGGGTTGACGCCCGTCAGAACGTCCAGCTTGGTGACGGCCAGGCCCGTGAGGCCGTTGAGGCGGGCCGAGTCCTTCAGCACCACCGCGTCCAGCCAGCCGCAGCGCCGCCGGCGCCCGGTGGTGGAGCCGAATTCCACCCCGCACTCCACCAGGTGATCCCCCACCTCGTCCAGACACTCCGTGGGAAAAGGCCCGCTCCCCACCCGGGTGGTGTAGGCCTTGACGATACCCAGGACGTGGTGCAGTTGGGTGGGGCCGATCCCGGCGCCGGTGCAGGCGCCCCCCGCCACCGGGTTGGAAGAGGTGACGTAAGGGTAGGTGCCGTGGTCGATGTCGAGATGCGTCCCTTGGGCCCCTTCAAAGAGGATGTTCTTGCCCTGCCGCACGGCCTCGGCGAGCATGACCGAGACGTTGGTCACCAGGGGCGCCAGGCGTTTTCCCATCTCGAGATAGGGCGTCAGGATCTCATCCAGGGTGAACGGGACGTCGTCCAAAAATTTTTCCAGGTAAAAATTCTTTTCCGGCAGCACGTCGGCCAGATTGGCCTTGAGCACCTCGGGGTTAAGCAGGTCGGCCACCCGGATGCCCCGGCGGGCCACCTTGTCTTCATAACAGGGGCCGATGCCCCGGCCGGTAGTGCCGATCTTGGCCTCCCCCTTGGCCCGCTCCCGGGCCAGGTCCAGGCGCTTGTGATACGGCATGATGACCTGGGTGCGTTCGCTGATGCGGAGGTTTTCCGGACCCACCACGATTCCCCGGGCTTTGAGGTTATCCAGTTCCGTCAGCAGGACCTCGGGGTCCAGTACCACGCCGTTGCCGATGAGGCACTGGGTGCCGGGATGCAGGATCCCCGAAGGGATCAGATGGAAGATGAATTTTTCGCCGCCCACCACCAGGGTATGGCCGGCATTGTTGCCGCCCTGGAATCGCACCACCATGGCGGCCTGCTCGGTCAAGAGGTCGACGATCTTCCCCTTGCCCTCATCGCCCCATTGGGTGCCCACTACCACAACATTAGGCAAACCTGTCCCCTCCTTTATCTCAAACCCGTATTATTTAATCACAAGGCCCGGCAAAAGCAAAAAGAAAAATGCCCGGCGGGGCCGGGAAAGGAATCGGAGGACACCATGAAAAACTTTAGGAATGGGAGGGAGTAAGTCTTTGGGGTATATTGTTTCACATTGAATCCCTGTTCACGATGCCACGGCTGTCATCTTTAATTATAAAGTCGATGTGGTCAACTTCATGCGGAGTAATGGCCTTGTTGATTGCTGCCCGGAAACGAGTAAATGTTCGTCGCTTTGATTCTTGCGTTGAAAGATGCGGCCACCCGCCCCATGGCGGAGTGATGGTAGCGTCCGCAAGAACGAGCAGACGTCGTGCTTTTCTGCCAGTGAATGCTAAGGGGCTGGTGATACTTGCGATCTCGTTGCCAACAATCTCGGACCAGTGAGACAATAAGGTGTCCATGTACTTCTTAATCTGTCCTGAGGTGGGACGGCTTTTCGCCTCGAAGTCCCACACACGGTACATTGGGGCACCCATCGGTCCAATCATATAACTCGTTGGCTTCTCTACGAAATAAAAATCCTGGTCAGGAATTCCAGATACCATTTCGGTGCAACCGTTCTTGGCTGCCCACTCAACGGTCTCTTCCCATCTTTGCATTTTCTCGACGTCATTGGTGTAAGCCCACCCGGACAGGATGAGAAGCTTTGGCGGTGATGGCGGAATGCAAGGATACGATTGAGCGTAGTTGGTAAGGCGGTCAAAAATTTCCTTCCATGTCATCGGGTTTGGACAGATGCGTTTCACGGTTCCTCTCCGCTAACCCTTGGCCCTTTCTTATCGCCGATACAGACCTAAACGACCTCTACCTCCACCTTTTGAAGACCTGCTGGGTCAGCCGAGTGCCGCCAAGCCCTTACGATCAATAAGATCGAGAAGCCGTTGCGCCGGGCCGCTCGGTCTTTTTTGCCCTCGTTCCCACTGTTGCACCGTGGTCTTGCCGATACCCAGGATCGCGGCAAAAACGGCCTGGCTGACATGGTTCGCCAGACGGATGCGCCGGATATCCTCGGGCTGAAACGCCCGTTGGGGCGGCAGGCAGAGCGCCTTAACCTGGCGCATGGTGATTTCGTCCATGGCCCCGGCCTTGAACAGGTCGTGCGCCATCTCGTTGGCAATATCTAGAATCTCACTCATGGTGCTGTACCTCCACAATGGAGCCTTCCTTTAAAAGCAAGCTCACTTGCGCATCTGTTGCCGAAACAAAAGCCCCGGCAACCAAGCTTAGGGCTTCCACTTCCTTGTCTGAAATATTGGCCCTGGCATTTTTGGCGAACGCGTAAAGAAAGACAATCCGTTGCGTATTCGGCTTTTTGTATCCTATAAGGACACGATAGCCGCTGCGCTTCCCGCCCCCTTCCCGCGCTAACCGCTTCTTAAACAAACCGCCGCCAAGATCGGCCTCCACCTGCCCCGCGACAATCTCCGCCGCCGCTTGCATCAAGACGGAATCCTGAACGTCTTCCGTACGCGCCCAGCGGGCAAACCATTTGTTTTTGAACACCCTCATTTTTTATAAATATAACACATAGTGATATACTTTGGAACCCAAAAAAGAAAAATGCCCCGCCGGAGCAGGGCATTTCCGTCTGAAGAATCTCCGGGAGCGGCAAACCGCCCCCGGAGATTTTTTATCAGGTGTAACTTATTTTACCTTAGGCACATACTTCGTGGGATACTCCGGATAGTCCTTCCGCAGTATCTTTTTGAGGATCTTGCCGGTGGGCGTCCGGGGGATGGCATCCATGAACACCACTTCCCGGGGCAGCTTGTACATGCCAAGCACGTCCAGGCAGGATTTGATGATATCGCTGGCCAGATCCTGGGAGGCAACGTGACCGGGCTCCAGTTCCACCATGGCCACGACTTTCTGACCCAGGACCTCGTCGGGGATGCCCACTACCGCGTCATCCCGCACTGCCGGATGCCGGAGGATGGCATCTTCGATTTCCGAGGGAGCCAGCCGGAAGCCGGAGGACTTGATCATGTCGTCTTCCCGGGCCTGGAAGAAGATAAAGCCGTCTTTGTCCATCATGACGGCGTCGCCCATCATGTTGAAGCCGTCCTTGATGCCCTTTTTCATGGTTTTCAGGAGCTTGTTGTCCTGGATGTAGGGCTTCCAGTACAGGGTGGCGGTGGGGCCCTTGATCAGCATGCTGCCCACTTCGCCGGGGCCCGCAGTGGTGCCGTCTTCCCGGACTACCTTGATCTCGAAGCCGGGCAGGGCCTTGCCGATGGAATCGGGCATGGGGATGTCGCTCATGGTGTTACTGGTCACCAGGTGCATCATCTCGGTGCCGCCCAGGCCTTCCCAGATGGGCTTGCCGGCCTTGGCCTGCCACATGGCCAGAGTCTTGCCGGTGAGGGCGTCGCCGCCGGTGGTGTACATGCGGACGCCGGAGATATCGTAGTCGTTGAAGTTGGGCATTTCCAACAGTTTCCGGTAGGCGGTGGGCAGACCGGTGACTACCGTGACCTTGTGGTTGACGATGGTGCTCATCATGTCGTCCGGGGTGAACTTGGGCAACAGGGAGATGGCGCCGCCGCCGGCAAAGGGGATCATGCAGAAGGTGCCGTAACCCGCCGCGAAGGACACCGGGGCGGAGCCGCCCAGCACTTCGCCGGGAGCCAGCTTCCAAACGTACTTGTTAACCAGGTGGGATTCGATCAGCACCTCTTTGACGAAGTGGACGCAGCCCTTGGGCTGGCCGGTGGTGCCCGAGGTGAACAGGATGGCGCCGATGTCGTCGGCGCTCAGTTTCACGTTGGTGAACTGGTCCGACGCCGCCGCCATCTCTTTGCCGAAGGAGACGCAGCCCTTGGCTTCCCAGTCTTCGGGCTTGCCGCCCACCACGATGAGCTTGGTGGGGAACTCGAATTCGTGCCTGGC
>JAHIKF010000196.1 GCA_018897875.1 Pseudomonadota bacterium
ATATATTGCTTATAACAATTGGCTTTATCGGTGTTCCGACAATCAACATCCCCCCATTTTTTAGTACTCTATACATCTCTTGCAAAGCAAAATCCCGATTTCTCAAATGCTCAATTACATGGCTTGCGACCACTACATCAAATGTTTCATTATTAAAAGGTAGTTTCTCTGAATCAATGTCGCATCTATGCATTTTGTAACCTAATCGTTCACAATCTTTATATCTTTCTTCCCATATTTCAATACCATGCCATTCAATATTGCCAAAGTCACAAAAATATTTTAAATAACCATTACCACTTCCAACATCCAACAGGTTCAATTTATCAATGTTGACATGGGCCATTTTAATAAATGTAGAAGCACTTCTGTATCGTTCCATGAATAATTCGTACTTACAATAGGCAGGGATTTTGTTAAAGGCAAGTTCAGTTTTTGCTTTTATCTTTTTTGAGAACATATCACTTTACCTAAGTCTTATTATCATCCTATTAAGGCACCAAGTAAGGCATGGTTGCTGAGGTTAAATTATCCGGCTGATCACGCTAACCCGGGGCATCGGGGAGACGCCTTTGATACCAGATCTGGTCATCTGGTCGATTAAGCAACGCCACGAAAGCTGGCGGGTTTTGGCGGTTTGATAGATTTGGGGGGTTCAAACCAAAGAATAATTCGCCCCTTCATCCACCGGTCCCAGGAGGGCCACGCCCCAGGCTTCCGGCCGGAGCAGGTCCCGGGCTACCTCCAGAACCTCGTCCGCCGTAACCTTCAGCATGCCGGCGATGATGTCCGCCTGGGGGATATAGCGCCCGAAATTCAGCTCATTTTTGGCCAAACGCCCCATGAGATGGTCGACGTCCTCCGAGGACAGAATAACGGAGCCCCGCAGGTTTTCTTTGGCCGCGGTCAACTCCGCTTCGGAGACTTTCTCCTCCCGCAACTGTTTGAGTTCCCGGCGGATGGCGGCCATGATGGCCGAAAGGTTTTGGGGACTCACCCCGGCGGAGATGCCCACCACACCGGCATCGCTGAAAAACTGGAGGAATGAGTGGATGGCATAGGCCAGCCCCAGTTGCTCCCGAATTACCTGGAAGAGGCGCGAACTCATGTTGCCGCCCATGACCAACTGGAGCATGGTGGCGGCGTAGCGCCGCGGATCGCCCGCCGCTATCCCCGGGCCTCCCAGGACCAGGTTGACCTGCTCCAGATCCCGGGAGAGGGCGTAGACCCCGGGATGGGTGGTGACGGCCTGGCGTTTCCGGCCGGGGGCGCCGTTGACAAACCCTTCAAAACTGGCGGCCACCAGGTCCACCACTTCCTGGTGCCGGACCCGGCCGGCGGCAGCCACTATCATGTCGGATGGCCGGTAGGCGATCCGGCGGTAGGCCAGGAGGTCTTCCCGGCTGACCCGCGCGATGTGCTCCGCATTCCCCAAGATGGGCCACCCGAAGGCGTTGTCCCCCCAGAAGTTCCGGGCAAAATGGACCTGAACCTGTTCTTCCGGGCTGTCATCCTGGGCGTAGATCTCTTCCAGGATGACCTGCCGCTCCCGTTCCAGGTCCCCCGTTGCGAGCTGGGACTCGAGAACCAAGTCGCCCAACAGGTCCACCAACCGGGGCAGGTGCTCCGCCAGGACGCGCCCGTGGAAGCAGGTCTGCTCCTTGCTGGTGAAGGCGTTGCACATGCCCCCTAACTGATCGATTTCCCGGGCAATGTCCAGGACGGTGCGTCGGGGGGTGCCCTTAAAGGCCATGTGCTCCAGGAAATGCGTCAGACCGTTCTCGGCGCCGGTCTCGTCCCTGGAGCCCACATTGAGCCAAATCCCCACCGCCGCCGAGTGGAAGTGGGGAACTTCCTCGGTAACGACCCGAAGACCGTTACTCAGGACGCTTTTTTTGTTCACGTCCACCCCGGCGATCGGATTCGTCCGGTTGGGGGTTGTCATTGGGGATCAACGCCTTGCGGGACAGGCGAATCTTCCCCTGCCGGTCCACGTCCAGCACCTTGACCATCACTACGTCGCCTTCCTTGAGGATCTCGTCCACGGTTTTCACCCGGCGATGGGCCAGCTCAGAGATGTGGACCAGACCGTCGGTGCCCGGCAGGATCTCCACAAAGGCGCCGAAGTCCATGAGCTTCTTGACTACGCCTCTGTAGGTGGCGCCGATTTCCGCCTCCGCGGTGATCTCATTGATCATCCGGATAGCCTCGTCGGCGGCTTTCTGGTCGGACGACGAGATGTGGATGCGGCCGTCATCTTCGACGTCCATCTTGATCCCGGTGGCGGCCACGATCTTCTTGATCATTTTGCCGCCGGGTCCGATCACGTCCCGAATCTTGTCGGGATTGATGGTGATCACGATGATCTTGGGCGCGTGCTCCTTCAGGGTGGGCGAGGGTTCGGCGATGGTCTCGGCCATCTTGCCCAGGATATGCAGCCTTGACTCCCGGGCCTGGCTCAGGGCCTTGCCCATGATCTCCCGGGTCAGCCCCGTCATCTTGATGTCCATCTGCAGGGCGGTGATTCCCTGGCTGGTGCCGGCCACCTTGAAGTCCATGTCTCCGATGGAGTCTTCATCGCCCAGGATGTCGGACAGCACCGCCACCCGGTCATCCTCCTTGATAAGCCCCATGGCCACCCCGGCCACCGCAGACTTGATGGGTACCCCGGCGTCCATCAGGGCCATGGAGGCCCCGCAGATCGACGCCATGGAGGATGAGCCGTTGGAGGAGAGGATTTCGGACACGATGCGGATGGTGTAGGGAAACTCTTCCGCCGACGGCAGCACCTGGGCAATGGCCCGTTCGGCCAAAGCCCCATGCCCGATTTCCCGCCGCCCCGGACCCCGGATCATGCGGGCCTCCCCCACCGAATACGGGGGGAAATTATAATGGAGCATAAAGGCCTTGAAGGTCTCACCCAACAGGGTCTCGATTTTCTGTTCATCCGAGGGGGTGCCCAGGGTGGTGACCGCCAGGGCCTGGGTTTCTCCCCGGGTGAAGACCGCCGAGCCGTGAGTGCGGCTCAGCAGGCCGACTTCCCCGGTGATGGTGCGGACGTCGCTGAAACCGCGGCCATCGATGCGGCGCTGCTCTGTCAGCATCACGTTCCGCACCAGCTTTTTCTTCACCTCCGAAATGAGGCCCTTGGCTTCTTTTTCCCGGCCTTCTACCTCAGGGCCCAGGGCCGCCAGAATCTCCTGCCGCGCCTGGTCCATGGCTAGATGCCGGGCCTCTTTTTCCGGCTTGGCCATCGCCGCCAGGATCTTGTCCCGGCCTAAAACCTCGATTTTCTGGCGCAGCTCCGAGTTATCCGGCGGCTCCGGGAGCTGCCGTGTGGGCCGGCCGATTTCCTGGGCCATGGACTTGATGAGCTCCAGGATGGGTTTAAGCTGCTCCTGGGCGAAGAACAGGGCCTCCAGCACTTCTTCTTCCTGGACCATCTGGGCCCCGGCCTCCACCATCACCAGGCCCTGGGGGGCCCCGGCCACGATGAGATTCAGGGTGCTCTCTTTCAGTTGGGAATTGGTGGGATTGACCACCAGCTGCCCGTCGATTTTGCCCACCCGCACCGCAGCCACCGGGCCGTTAAACGGGATGTCGGAAATCGCCAGGGCCGCGGCGGCCCCGTTCACGGCGACGATATCCGGGTCAATCTCCATGTCCCCGGAGAGCACCGTGGCAATGATCTGGATTTCATTGACCACCCCTTTGGGGAACAACGGCCGCATGGGCCGGTCAATGAGCCGGGAAGTCAGGGTCTCCTTTTCCGAGGGGCGACCGATCTCTCGCCGGAAAAAGCTCCCGGGGACACGTCCCGCGGCGTAAGCTCTCTCCATGTAATCAACCGTCAGGGGCAAGAAATCGATGCCCTCCCGAACTGTGTCGGACATGACCGCGGTAACCAGCACCGCATTTTCGCCGTAACGCACCAGCACTGAACCGCTGGCCTGTTGGGCCAAATGGCCCGTTTCGAAATAGAGGTCTCGCCCCCCGATTTCCACTGAGTATGTTTTTGGCATATTATTCTGTTGAGCCTCCTACTTTCTCAGGCCCAGTTGCTCGATCAAGGCCCGATAACGTTCGATGTCTTTGTCTTTCAGATAATTCAGGAGGCGCCGGCGCTGACCCACCAGCTTGATCAATCCCCGACGGGAATGGTGGTCCTTGGCATGGACCTTGAAATGCCCCGTCAAGTAGCTGATTCGCTCGCTCAAGATGGCCACCTGAACCTCCGGTGAGCCGGTGTCAGCGTCATGCAGCCGGTAGCGATCGATAATCTCCTGTTTCTGTTCCGTATTTAAGGCCACGTCTTCCTCCTTTTTTTAGCGGTCAGCTTTCAGCTTTCAGCCGTCAGCCAAAACTCCACGGCCCTATGGCGATCTTGACCGCGTTTTTTATGCTCTCAAAGTTTGTCGGCCTGAAAATGCCGCGTTTTGCCGTCTCCTGGGCTCAAGTCCGCGCTTGCCGCCCCGGGTTTCCCGTTTAAATTTTCGGTCTCAAGTCCCCAATGGCTGACTTGCTTACTGCTGTTACGAAAAGTTTTTCGTAGGGTGCGTCTCACGCACCAATTAAGCTGAAGTAGCGGCGGGCAGTGCTTGCCCTACACCTCTGAAAAGTTCTTGGTGGCACCGGCATCTTGCCGGTGCGGCGCACAGGCTGGAAGCCTGTGCCACTAATGCAACTATGCGCCACCGGCGGGCGGGACACCCGCCCTACACCTCTGCTCACTGCTCACTGCTTCCTGCTTCCTGCTCATTTCTCCTAAAAACTCGCACCGGCGCCAAAACCGCCTGGGGCGACAGGCTCCTTACCTGGGCCACGGCCACCAGTTCGGCGTCGGACAAAACCTGCACCTGCTCCCCGTCCTTAAAATCGTCCGCTGGGCGCACCAGGAGTTGCCCCTGGCGCAATTGCCGGGCTTCGGCCAGTCCCACTTCAACCGGCCGCATTCCCGGCAGGCAGCGAGAAATCGGGATAATCCGCTGCTCCAGTTCTCCCCGGCCCAGTTCAGCCAGGGCCGCCAGGGTCAGGGCCTCTTCCACCCGCAAGGCGCCCACCGCCAGGCGGCGGAGAGCCGAAAGATGCGCCCCGCATCCCAGGGCGTCGCCCAAATCCTTGGCCAGGGTGCGGACATAGGTCCCCTGGGAGCACTTAACCGTCATGGTGAACTCCGGGATGGCCACCTCGTCCACGGTCAATTCATAGATCGTCACCGTCCGAGGCGGCAGGTCCACGGTCTCCCCCCGGCGGGCTCGGCGGTAGGCCCGTTCGCCCTGGAAGTGCAGGGCGGAGTACATCGGCGGGATCTGGGTCACCTCGCCCATAAATGCCGCCGCGGCCTGGTAAATCTGCGCCGGCGCCGGCAGCGTCTCGCACCGGGCCACCACCTCTCCGGTAGCATCCTGGGTGTCGGTCGCGACCCCCAACCTGACCCGCGCCCGGTATACCTTGGGTTCGGGCATCAGGTACGGCACCAGCTTAGTGGCCTCCAGCAGGCATAAGGGCAACAGCCCTGTGGCCATGGGGTCCAGGGTCCCCAGGTGGCCGACCTTCCGGATCCCCAAAGCCCGCCGGGCCCGTTGCACCACCTCGAAGGAGGTCACCCCTTCGGGTTTGTCAATGAGGAGGATGCCGGAGATCATTAATATTTTTTTCCAATGTATGGTGGGCATCGCCCACCATAACCCTGGATCAATTTATGGTTAATCCTCATTAGTTATTTTCCTGTAAACGCCTCTTCTCATGCCTTCTATGCGTTCTACCATTCCTGCTTTCTCACATCTGGATAAAATCATGCAAACATTTTTCTTTTCATGTCTTGCGGAAAATCCAAAATAATTATAGATATCCCTTGGAGTAAAAGACTTTTCCCTTTTCTCTATCCATTCCTTTACGGTATCTGCCACATTATCTGGCTTGGATTGACGCAAAGTTATTTCTTCAAACACTTCATTGATTTCTATTTTCAACTTCTCTAGCGAGACAAAATCCCCATAAGCTATATCTCTTTCTATTTTTATTTTCAAAGCAGTCACAATTTCGTCATATTCCTCCAAATAACGTTTTTGCAACCATCCCTCATGAGATTCCAAACCATTATCTTTGAGATTTTCTATATAATCAAACATGAACTGCGTAAAACGAAACCATTCTCCATGAAGATTCGTTTTTTGAAAGAAAATATGGATTTCTTTTTCCATCAGTCTTGCTTTTTCTGATGGTAAATCAATGCAATGGAGCAATTTAATTCTATGCTGGCTGCCGGTTTGCATACCGCCAATTCTTTTCTTTATATCTGTTGCTACTCCAACTTTAATTGCGTCTCCAGCTTTAACGAAATAGAGAAGCATATATTGTCCTCTATTTATTCAGTAGACATTACATAAGTACCGATTACTTTAATAAATCGCTGAATTATGGCGGGCAATGCCCGCCCTACAAAGACTTAATTCCGACCGGCCCCCGCCAAGAAATCCTCAAGTCTCTTAAATTTAAGCGGCTTTTGGCGCATCTCCGCCAATATTTTCAAATCTTCGGCATCCTCTAAGCGCTCTATCATCTCCTGGTAATAATCTATATCGAGGATTACTGCCGCAGGCTTGCATTCTCTGAAGATGATCTCCGGTTCTTTTCTCTTGGCCTTGGTGTTCCTATCTGTCCTCGAAAACTTAATTGCTTATGAGAATACAAAGGTTAACTGTCGTCTTCTTTAATTGAATTTGTCGCTACCCCTGCTTCTTTAAGCAACTCCTCCAGCCGCGCCGCCCGGTCCAGCCCGGGATCCGGCAGGAAGATGAACTCCGGCATCAACCGGAACAGGTTCTCCCGGGCCACTTCGGCCTTGATGAAACCTTGGGCCTTAGAAAGGGCTATCTGCACCTGGTCCCGGTCGACGTTTTCCCGGGCTACGTAGAACACCTTGGCCTGTCTCAAATCCGGGCTCATCTCGACTTCCGTGAGGGTGACCTCCTTCAGCCGGGGGTCGGCGGATTTAAACAGCAGGATCAGCGCCAGCCGTTCCCGAAGCAACTCCGCCACCCGGTGGGGGCGGCCCGTGGGGGTCCGTTGTGAGGTTTTCATGGTTAACTATTCACTCTTTTTGCCGTAGAGCAGGACGCTGGCCTGCTTCATCGTACTTTGACGGCGTCCACGGAGGCTCGCCCCACCTGTCTCACTTTTCCAGGTAACAGAGTTCCACCTGGGAATCGATGATCTCCGCCAGGTACTGACTCTCTATAAACGTCATGATTTGCTGCAGCCGGGTGTTGAGCAATTGGGAGTCGTTGCCCACCAGGGCCACGCCGATCCTGGCTTTCTGCCACAGGTCGTTGTCTCCCACCTCGGCTACGGCCGCCTCAAACTTGTGCCGCACGCGCTCCATGAGGCTCTTGACCACCCGGCGCTTGCCCTTCAGGGAGTCGTTCCCCGGGATGACCAGGGTAATCATGGCTGCGACGATAAGCATGTCGGCGCTCTCGGCGGCTCACCCGGGGCAGGGCAGGTCCGTCCTGCCTCATGGGGCGGCTTCGGTGGTCGTTTCCGGCCTGGCGGTCGGGGCTGCCAATACGGCCTTCACCTTTTCCTGGGTGTAGGCTTCAATGATGTCCCCGGCCTTGTAGTCGTTAAACCGGTCGATGCCGATGCCGCATTCATATCCCGACAGCACCTCTTTGACGTCGTCTTTGAAGCGCTTCAGGGAGTTGATCTTGCCGCCTTCGGACACCACCTTGCCTTTGCGCACCACCCGGGCCAGGGAGTTGCGCTCCATCTTGCCGTCCAGGACCATGCAGCCGGCTATGGTGCCCACTTTGGTAATGGAAAAGACCTGCCGCACTTCGGCCCGGCCCATCACCTTCTCTTCCACGATGGGCTCCAGCAAACCTTCCAGGGCGTCGTGGATATCCTGCAGCAGGTTGTAGATGATGTCGTAGAAACGCACGTCCACCTGCTCGGCCTCGGCCAGGGCGATGGCCTTGGGGTTGGCCCGGACATTGAATCCCACCACGATGGCGTCCGAGGCCGAGGCCAGCATGATGTCGTTCTCGGAGACCTCCCCCAGTCCGGCATGGATCATGGAGACCTTGATGTCCTTGGTCCCGAGTTCGGACAAGGCCTTGGCCAGGGCCTCGATGGAGCCGTGCACGTCGGCCTTGAGCACCATCTTGAGCTCCTTGACCGCGCCGTCTCTGACCTGCTGGTAGAGCTTCTCCAGGGTGACCCGGCTGATGCGGGCCAGGCCGGCTTCCCGCAGCTTATGCTGGCGCATCATGGCGATCTGCTTGGCCTTGCGCTCATCTTCCAGCACTATGAATTCGTCCCCGGCGTCGGGGACGCCGTTGAACCCCTGGACTTCCGCCGGCAGCCCCGGCGGCACCTCTTCCACCTTTTCGCCCCGGTCGTCGAACAGGGCCCGGACCCGGCCGTACTGCGGTCCGCACACGAAATAATCCCCGGGTTTCAGGGTGCCTTCCTGGACCAGCACGGTGCCCACCGGCCCCCGGCCTTTGTCCAGCCGGGATTCGATGATCCGGCCGGAGGCCGGGACATCCGCAAAGGCCTTGAGATCCAGAATCTCCGCCTGGAGAAGGATCTTTTCCAGCAACTCCTTGATGCCGATGCGCTGTTTGGCCGACACCTCGGCAAAGAGGACGTCGCCCCCCCACTCTTCGGAGACCACGCCAGCCTGGGACAATTCCCGTTTTACCCGTTCCGGGTTGGCATTGGGTTTGTCGATCTTGTTGACGGCCACCACCAGGGGCACTCCCGCGGCCTTGGCGTGGTTGATGGCCTCGGTGGTCTGTTCCATGACGCCGTCGTCCGCCGCCACCACCAGCACCACCAGGTCCGTGACCTTGGCGCCCCGGGCGCGCATGGCCGTAAAGGCCTCATGGCCCGGAGTGTCCAGGAAAACCACTTCTCCTTGCTTATCGGGCAGTTGCACATAGTAGGCGCCGATATGCTGGGTAATGCCGCCGGCTTCCCCTTCAGTGACCCGGGTCCGGCGAATCGCGTCCAGAAGCGAAGTTTTTCCGTGATCGACGTGGCCCATGATGGTGACCACCGGGGGCCGCGGCTTGGCCACCCCTTCTTGGCGGGGGCCCACCGCCAGCAGATCTTCTTCCTGCATGCTGGCGTGTTCCACTTCGTACCCGAATTCCCCGGCCACGATGGTGGCGGAATCAAAATCGATGGGGTAATTGATGTTGGCGGCCATCCCCATCTGCAAGAGTTGTTTGATGATAGCGCCGGACTTGATGCCCATGCGTTTGGCCAGCTCACCCACGGTGATGGATTCTCCCACCTTGACCCGCCGTTTGATGGCTTTGGGGATCGTGACCTCCCCCTTGGAGAGCTTTTTGATGGTCTTTTTCATGCCTTTGCGGCGGCCTGACCCGCGGCGCTCGCCTTCCGCCCCGCCGTAGAGGTCGGCCCGCTCACGGACCTCACGCTTTTTGACGGGCTTGGCCCGGGCGGCATCCGGAACTTCCGGGCGCTTGATCTTCTTCTTGCCCTTAATATCCTTCTTCTCTTCGACCGCCGGCGGTGTGCCAGGTCCGGCTGCCGGCCTGGCTCCCGGCGCCGCACCCCTGGCCCCGGGCGTCGCCGGCCTGGCCCCTGCGGGCCTCGCTCCTGGCCGGGATGCCGCTCCCCGCTCGGCTCCGGCGGGCTGCATCGCGGGTGCGACGCTGGCCGGAGCAGGTGGTTTCTCCACGGGCAGACTGATGATCCGGGCCGGCACCTCTTTCTTCTTGGCTTTGCCCCGCTGCCTTTTCAGCGCCGTGGCCGAGTCCATTGTGGCAGCTGCCTTGGGGGGGGCCACCGGGGGCGTAGCCGGGTGGGCGTCCTGAGGCGCGGCCGCCGGCGCCTCCGGGGTTACTACGGGCGTCACTTCTGCGGTCACCGGGGGTTCCTCGGCCAGCAGGGGTGGCGGAGCCTTGACGGCAGCCTTCTTTTCTTTGGGAGGCAGCGATACTACCCGGGCCACTGTTTCCTTGGGTTTCCGGGGCTTGGCCGCCTCTTTGGGAGGCGGCGGCGCCACTTCGGCCTCCGGTCCACTCTCCGGGGGTGGCTCTATCGGGGTCACCGGCGGCGGCGCTACCCGGCGGCGGCGCTTGACATTATCACCCACCCGCAGTTCCTCGACCCGGGGCGGCGACACGCTGATTACCTGTCGTGCCCGGGCCACTATCGGTTCGTCCAGAGAACTGAGATAGGTGAAATTTTCCTGCAGCCCCAAATCATCCTTGAGCCGCTGGATCAGCTCCCGTACTTCCATTTTGAGTTCCTTGGCCAAATTAACAATCCTGGTCTTGCCCATATATCTAACCTAACCCCCGATACTTATTTCGCCCTCGGCGCGGTAAAACAATCCCCTCAACCTTCCTGAACCTCGGCTGGCTTCTCAGCCTGCTCGGCTGCGGCTTCCGGCCCACCCTGTTGTGCCATCTCCCGGGCTGCGGCGATGAGCGTCGCGGCCTTCTTCTCCGTCAAGCCGGTGGACTGGGTCAGCTCTTCCCAACTGCTCTCCGCTACCTCCCGGGACGACGAGTATCCCGCCTCAGCCAGAAGGCTGGCGGTGATTTCACCGACCCCGGGGATGCTCAGCAAAGAGAGATAACCTTCTTTTAATGACTTAGAATACTTGGATTCACTCTTGACGTCTATTTTCCATCCTACCAGGCGGGAGGCCAGCCGCACGTTCTGCCCGCGTTTGCCGATGGACAGGGACAGCTGGTCATCCGGCACGATCACCTCCATGCTCTGGCTTTCCTTGCTCAGGATGATGCGGCTCACCTGGGCCGGAGACAGGGCATTGGTGGCAAACTTGGCCGGGTCGGGATGCCAGGGGATGATGTCGATCTTCTCGCCCCTGAGCTCCTGTACGATGTTTTGGACCCGGGCCCCCTTCATGCCGACGCAGGCCCCCACCGGGTCCACGTCCGAATCCCGGGAGGATACCGCAATCTTGGAACGGCTGCCGGGCTCCCGGGCGCAGCCCAGGATTTGGACAATGCCTTCGGAAATCTCCGGCACCTCGGCGTTGAACAGGGCCATCAGGAACTGGGGATGGGTCCGGGACAAGATGATCTGGGGTCCCCGGGTCTGGCGCTTCACGTCCAAAACATAAGACCGGATGCGCTCGCCTTTGTGGTAAATTTCCCGGGGGACCTGTTCCATGGGCGGCAACAGCGCCTCGGTGCGCCCTAAATTGACGATGATGCCATCGGGGTCCTGGCGCTGCACAATGCCGTTCATGATGTCGCCTTTGCGGTCCTTGTAGTCTTCATACACCAGGTCCCGCTCGGCATCCTTCATGCGCTGCATGATCACCTGCTTGGCCGACTGGGCCGCAATCCGTCCGAAGGCGGACGCGTCCATCTTGAAGCCCAGGCTGTCTCCCACCTCGCATTCCGGGTCTTGTAGACGGCCCTCCTCCAGGGAAATCTCCTGGCCGGGATCTTTGACCTCGGCCACTACTGCCTTATACTGAAAGACCTCGATCTCCCCGGTTTCGTCCCGGTATTCCACCTCGATTTCCAAACGCGGCCCGTGCTTCTTCTTGGCCGCCGAACGGATGGCGTCCTTGATGGCCCCGATGAGCAGTTCCTTATCGATCCCCTTGTCGCGGCTTACCTGGTCAATGATCCGTTTCAATTCTAGATTCATGAGAGGTGCTAGCCCTCCTTGCTAATTTTTTTCAGGTCTATGTCCAGCCTGGCCCGGGCGATTTCATCCAAGGGGATGCGTAAAACACTCTCGCCCTCCTTGAGGCACACCTGGTCATCTTCCAGGCCCTGGAGGATGCCGCTGTGCACCTGCTTGCCTTCCCAGGGAGCCCGGGTGGTGACCCGCACCAGCCGGCCCGCGTAGCGCTGATAATCCTCGGGCTTCTTCAAGGCCCGGGTCAGGCCCGGCGACGACACCTCCAGGGTGTAGGAACCGGGAATGACGTCATGAACCTCCAACAGGCCCCCGACTATCCGGTTGATTCGGGTCAGTTCTTCAATGCTGATGCCCCCGGGCCGGTCCACGAACAGGCGCAGGATGCCCCGGCCCCGCTTGGGCCGGCCGTATTGCAGGTCCACCAGATCCCCGCCCTGGGATTCTACCAGGGGCCGGATCAACTCCTCCAACCGGGATATGATTGCTGCTTTCGGGGTTATTTCGTCTTGCACCGTCATCCATTCCGGAGAAATTTCATCCCCTCGAGGTTCGGTTTACCTGCGGACTACGCCCGCGCCGCTTAACTCTTAACTACGCACGAGTTCAATTATTTTATCGATCACTCTATAAGGGACGACCACTACATCGCCCTTTACAAATTTTGCCATGCCTCATCCTCTTCCGGCCGCAACCAATCTTTTTTAAGGGAGGACTCGCTGGCAAAAGCTGTAGCCATCTTACCGGAAATTATCTTCCCCTTTAAAAAGTGCACGAAATCCAGCACCTCATCAAGGAAAGGTTCAGGGAATTTCTCTACTTCGCTCTTAATAATTTCCACTTTATTCATAAAGGTAATCCTGCCTGTTAATTGTTAAATCCTCGTTCCCAACCCAAGCTTGGGAACCATAAAATCCCATACTCACCCAGCCTTGGTCTCTTCGAGCCATGCTAAATCCAGCCCATCCACAGGCATAGCGGCTCTATCGCACCATAAAAAAAAAGCGGGCCGCAGCCCACTTCCGGGAAATTCCAAGAATAAGTAATCTCGGGGCGCCCCAGAGCAACTACTTATCTCCACCCTCAAAGTAAGCCGGCCATCCTGCCCCTTACTGCCGGCAACCTCGATGGGGGAAGCGGGTATCCCCGGCGGACCGGTTGGCCTCTTGCGCCAACCGTCTCGCCCCCGGGGCTGGAGCGGGCAACGGGATTCGAACCCGCGACACCAAGCTTGGGAAGCTTGTACTCTACCAGCTGAGCTATGCCCGCTCAACGCTCAACAAGTATATTTAATAAATTTCAGCCAAAATGTCAAGGCTTTTTCCTGCCGGCGGCCTGATTTGCCGCTCTCTACCGCCCGGTTCGGGACCTCCGGATATTAGGGTTATAGCGTTTGCCATAAATTCCTTGCAGTTGCCGGTGCTTAAATCCCCCTAAATCCAATACTGTTCACTTAATGATAATAACAGCCAGTTGGAGGTCGATTTTGGGCATTGGTTTAGAGCCGCGACGGCGCAGAGGGAAATTGCTCATCTTGCGCTTGACGCCGCGTGGGTTACGCCGAT
>JAHIKF010000197.1 GCA_018897875.1 Pseudomonadota bacterium
CCGGCGCCTCGATGCGAGGCAGATAGATCCGGATCGCGGTGCCCTGCCCGGGGCGGCTGTCCACCTCGATATAGCCGCGGTTTTGCTTGACGATGCCGTACACCATGGGCAGCCCCAGGCCGGTGCCTGTGCCCACTTCTTTTGTGGTGAAGAACGGCTCAAAGATGTGATCCAGGGTCTCCGCATCTATGCCGCTGCCGGTGTCGGTCACCGCCAGCCTGACGTAACGTCCCGGCGGGGCTGTAGCAAAGCGGCAATTATGGCTGGTGATAAACTCGATATTGGCCGTTTCCAGGGTGAGCCGGCCGCCCGTAGGCATGGCGTCCCGGGCGTTGACCGCCAGGTTCATGATGATCTGGCCTATCTGGCCGGGGTCGGCTTTCACCGCCCCCAGATCGGGGCCGGCCACTATGTCCAGGTCGATGTGTTCCCCGATGAGACGCCCCAGCATCTTCTTTAGGTCGGCCGCCACCCGGTTGAGATTGAGCACCTGGGGCTGCATCACCTGTTGGCGGCTGAAGGCCAGCAACTGTTGGGTCAAAGACGCGGCCCGCTCGCTGGCCTTGAGGATTTCTTCGCTATATTTATAGAGGGGATCGTCTTTATTGAGGCTGGACCGGGTAAGCTCGCCGTAGCCCATGATGGCCATCAAAAGGTTGTTGAAATCGTGGGCCACGCCGCCGGCCAGCCGCCCCACCGCCTCCATCTTCTGGGCCTGCAGGAGCTGGGTCTCCAGGGCCTTGCGCTCGGTGATGTCCATCCCTAATTTCAGGATCATGGGGGAGCCGTCAATGTCGGCAAAGGGATAATTGTAGACATGATAGGTTCGGCCCTCGGGGCTGGTTCGCTCCCACTCCACCGGCTTCTGGGTCTCCAGGATTTCCCTGATGTTGCACTCATCACACGGCGTTTGTCTGCCATAAGAAAGTTCATAGCAAGTGCGGCCCTGGGGGTCTCCGAAGCGCTCCCGGAATAGAAGGTTGGCGAACGGCACGGTAAAGTCCGGCGCCACGACACTGACCAGGGCCGGCAGCATGTCCAACAGGGAAAAGAACCGCTGCCGCTCCTGGTGGATTATGGTTTCCGTTGCCTTGCGCTCGGTGATGTCAAAGAATACCCCGCTGACATACTCAACCTGCCCGGCGGCATCGGAGAATATCTGCCCCCGGGCTTGAATCCAGACGATCTCACCGTCTTTTTTCCGGATGCGGTATTCCCGGACGTAGGATTTGTCGGTATTGAGGGCTTGCTTAAATACCCCGCGGAACATATCCAGGTCTTCCGGGTGGACCAGGTCGCACCATTTGAGTTGCCGGGAGTCAAACGCTTCCTTGGGATATCCGGTGAACTTTTCAATTTTTCGGTCGAAGAAATCGACGCTCCAATCCTGATAGCCTTTAAAGACCACGGCCGGAATTTGCTTGACCAGCAGCCGGTATTTCGCCTCACTTTCCCGCAGCGCTTCCTCGGCTCTCACCCTCTCGAAGGCCGTCCCCAATTGTAGCCCCGCCTTCTCCAACATCTCCACCAACTCCAGGGGCACCATGTTCTCTTGCCGATCAGCAATATGAATCAAGCCCAGGATTTGGTCTCCCCAGCGAATGGGAATCAGGGCCACGGACTCATAACCTTCCTGGTTGCAAACGTTTCGGGTACTCCCCTTGTCCGCATCCGTTACCGTGGCCAGGAATCGGGTCGTGTGGTTCATGTAAAAAGAGCCGCCGGCAGTATAAAAGGGCAACTCGGGGTTACAAGCACCTTTGATGACGTTAGTACACATGCAGTGATCGGTTCGGATGGATAAGGGGTTTTCCGATTCAAAGAATTGCTGACGGAAGCCATCATGGGCCTGGTAAGGAATCCCGCCGGCGGCATCGAGCCCCCGGAGGCCCACCGCCTCGCAACCGGTGTAGTTCTTGATTTCAGACACAAACGCGGTTAACCGAGAGTCGATACCCTTATAATTATGGACAATTTCCAGGAAGTGCAGAGAAACCCGCAGCGCCTCTTCCGCCTGCCGGCGCGCCGTAATGTCCATCCAGACGCCGGAAATTTCCACCGGGTTGCCGTCGGCGTCCCGCATTAGCCTGAACTCATCGTGCATCCAGCGATAGGCGCCGTCCTGGGCCAGGAAGCGGTATTCGAGACTCTGATGGTCCTCTCTCCACGGGTACTCAAGCTGCTCCAGGACCTGGGGCCGGTCTTCGGGATGCAGGTGATCGAGCCAGAAGCGGGAATCGGTCAGGAAGTCCCGGGCCTCCCAGCCTACCAGCGTCTTGGTGTTTTCACTTATGTAGCTGAGAGCAAAATCCCTCGCGACGTCACAGGTATAGATGGCCGCCGGACCGGAGGCCAGAACTTGCTCCAGCCGCGCCTCGGTTTTCAGGTGCTCGGTAACATCGATGGCGTTGAGGCCGATCATGACCGGCTGCCCATCCGGATCGACGATGGGAAACCGGTAGATAACCCATTGATGCTGGCCGTCGGGGTGAGGCAGCGACTCCAAACTCTGTAACGCTTCCCCGGTCTCAATGACTAACCGGTCCTGCTCCTTGAATTTTGCGGCCACTTCGGCGGGCCAGAGGTCCTCGGTGGTTTTCCCCCGCCACTCCTGGGGGGATTTGTGCATGGCCTGCTCCCAGGCGGCGTTGGCAAAGAGATAGCGCCCTTCGGGATCCCGGATGGCAGCCACGCTGGGCAGGTGCTCCATGAAAGCGGCAAACAGCCTTTCACTGTCTTGCAGCTTCTGTTCCGCCTGCTTAAGGTCGCTGAGGTCGGTGATGGATGTGCGACACACCCTAACGCCGCTGACGTCGGTAACCGCGACGCTGTGCAGGTGGGCAAAAAAAAGTCCCCTTATCGGGTCGTTGCAGTTTTATCTCGCCGGGCTGCGGCCCCGGTTTCTGGAAAACCCGCTTGAGGTAGCGGCGGAAGCGGTTCCTATCTTTAACTTCGATAAAGAACGGGAAGGGCTTGTCTATCAGGTGGCCCCGGGGGACCCCGAACTGCCCGGCTACGGTCTCGTTGGCTTCCCGGATCAGGCCGGATTCATTTAGGGTCAGGAACCCCACCGGGGCGGAGTCATAAAAGTCGCGGTGTTTTCTATTTGCTTCTTCTAACGATATTTGACCTTGGCGTAATGCATCATTTTGCAGTTCCAATTCAATCTGATGCACTTGCAATTCATGCACCAAGACATGCATTTCATCCAGGGAAAACTCCTGAAACCCCGGCGCCTTGGATTGCAGACGGGCTTCGGCTTTTTCCCGGAGTTTTGGGGTTTCACTGGGAGGTTTCTTGTCCTGTCCCATAAATCACTCCTCGCGGGTGGCAAGGCTTTTGTGTAATTAACCGATGGAAAGAATAAAGGCCAGTCCCCATGCATATCCTGGCATCGCCGGGCCAAACATGATGGCCCAATTCCATCAGGCTGGCGGACTCACAACGAACCCTGGCTTGCCCGCAACCGGTCTAACGCTTAAAGGAATCGCCATATCCCGCCTTATACCAAGTTCTCATTTAAATACAACAAACTTGCTTGCTAACTTATTGATATTAAAAATCTTATTAACAGAAAACCGAAAACGGAAAACAGAAAACGGTATTATAGGGCCGTTGGGAGAATAAAGGATTGGCCTCCTTGGCCCAGGGTTCGCTTTTCTGGCCCACGTCGCCGGAATGTGGCAGGTATGCAAAGAACGGCGCGGCAAGTGGTCCGGTGGCAAGCTTTCTTTCCAGAAAAAAATAAAATAAGCATCATCATGCTCTAGGCCTTATGTCAAGTAATTTTTGGCGCGATTATATGAAAAGGTTGTCAGGCAGAGGAGGAATGGTGACTCCGGCCCTGGGGTAATAGGGGGGATAGGTGCAAGGGCGCATATATGACCCCAGGCCGGCTCTCACCCCGGCCGGGTGGTGGTCTTGAGGCGGGGGAAAAGGACGGAGCCGGCAACGACTGCCGTGCGGCCGGAATCCCGGACAATTGACACAGCGCAATTCGAAACCTCTTGCAAGATCACTATTTGCATTATGATGTAACCGTTCGCGACCCGGAAAGCGGGCAACATACCGTTAAAAAGGTGCGTAAGCCCGGCCCCACGGTTTTAATCACTACGTCCACCCGGCGACTCGGAAGTCAGTTGGACACCCGCCTTTTTAGCCTTGAGCCGAATGACAGCCCCGGCCACATACGCACGGCACTGGAAGCCCAGGCCAATAACGAACTTATAGGGGTTGGCGACCCGGACCCGCCCCTAATCGCCTTTCAAGAATATCTGCAAGCCCTGGCCCCCTGGCAAGTAACCATTCCTTTCGTTATAGAGTTGGCGGCGGGAATCGGGAAACAGGCTTCAGCGCCCCGCATTTTGCGGGATTTTGCCCGGTTAAATTCACTTATAAAATCTGTTGCGATTCTGCGGCACCCTCACCGGAAGCTGGATAGAAAAGGCAGGATTATTGCCGAAATCGAGGATTACCAAATCATTTATGACCTGGTGGGCCAGATGTACGAGACCACCATAACCGGCGCATCCCTCGCGGTGCGGGAAGTGGTTCAGGCGGTTTCTGAAATCGGGGAGGACTGCACCGCGGCGGACCTGGCGACCCATTTAGCGGTGAATAAATCAACAGCCTGGCGGCGGGCGAGAGCAGCTATCAGGAACGGCTGGCTTATCAATACCGAGGGCCGAAAAGGATACCCCGCTTCCTTAAAGTTGGGCGACCCGCTTCCCGAAAAAATCGGCTTACCCAGCCCGGAGCGGTTGCGCGGTTGCATAGCGGTTGCAGGGGGTGAAACCGGGGGTGCAACCGGCAAACCTATTGAAACCATTGATGAATCAGAACACGGTTGCACGGTTGCAGTGGAAACCGATGGTTTATTTCTCTTACATCTTCTATCGGACACAAATCGCCTGGCAGCCTGGGATGAGGCCATAGCTCAGGTAGTGGGGGAGGCGGTGAAGTCCCTGAATCCTGATGAGGACCTTAAGGAGATGGTGCTGTGAACCATGAAGCTATCGTAGCGGTGCGGAAGTTGGCTGGCATGGGTTATCGGTTCACGGTGAACGGGGAAACCATCAAGGCCAAGTATGAAGGCCCCGGCAAGCCGGACCCCTACCCTTACCCCCCAGGTATTTTGCAGAGGAATCACCGGGGCGGGCGTGGAGGTATTTGCTCGTTGTGCTAACTGAGGCATGGCCCAAGGTGGCTTGCACCGGATAAATGGGATGCCCCTATTTTTATTTTTCCAATTCCTCATAAATGCTGCTGAACATTTCCAGGGCGGCTTGGAGGTTGTCGGCAATCTCTCTGGCCAGGACTTCCGGCTCCGGGAGGTTCTCCAGGTCTTCCAGGCTGTCGTCTTTGAGCCAGAAGATGTCCAGGCTGGCTTTGTCCCTCTGGATTAGCTCCTCATAGGGGAAGGGCCGGAAGCGTTCGGTCTCCTGGCGCTGGTGGCGGTTCTCCGGGTTATAGCACTTGATGAAGTCCTCTATATCTGCATAGCTGAGGGTATTAGTCTTCAGGGTGAAGTGCTTATTGGTGCGGAAGTCATAAATCCAGAGCTTTTCTGTCCAGGGCTTTTCGCTGGCCGGGCGGCGGTCGAAGAACAGCACATTGGCCTTGACCCCCTGGGAATAAAAGATGCCGGTGGGGAGCCTCAGCAGCGTATGGACATCGTAGGCGGCCAGGAGCTTGCGGCGGATGGTTTCCCCGGCCCCACCCTCAAAAAGCACGTTGTCGGGGACCACGATGGCGGCCCGGCCATTAATCTTCAGCAAGGTCTTCACGTGCTGGAGAAAGTTCAACTGCTTGTTGGAGGTGGTGGCCCAGAAGTCCTGGCGCTCACAAATCAGGGTCTGCCGGTCAGTCCGGCCTTCGCTGTTGACGATGGTGATGCTGCTCTTTTTCCCAAAGGGCGGATTGGTGAGCACCATTTCAAAACGGTCGCCGGGGTCACGAGCTAAACTGTCCAGTCC
>JAHIKF010000198.1 GCA_018897875.1 Pseudomonadota bacterium
TAAATCCCCCTAAATACAATACTGTTCACTTAGCACCCGAGCTTTCAAAAAATCCGGGAACGCATTTATTAACGACAGGGAGAAAGTGATTAATTCCCCCTCACCCTAACCCTCTCCCCCATTGGGGGAGAGGGAATAAAGAAGAAACTTCGGTAATTCTCCCTCTCCCCCCGGCGGGGGGAGAGGGTTGGGGTGAGGGGGGGCCTCCTCGCCCCAGCGACCCATTCGGAATACGCCAAAGCTTAAGTGAACAGCATTGCCCCTAAATCCCCCTTTTTCAAAGGGGGACTTTGACAGCTATTCCTTGCAGTTCCCCCCTTTTTTAAAGGGGGGGGGAGGGGGGATTATAGGGCTTCCCATAACGGAAAAAACTTTTGGCAATGGCTATAACCGGGCCGGAGATGTTTCAGCAGAAGCGGGCCCGTTCAGTCAACGCCGCTGCATCCGGCTGCGGCTCTTGGGCGAGGCTAATTTTTACCTCGTCGGCCTTTTCCCACAGCAACTCCTCCAGCACGGCCCTGGTCAGATCGCAGTTGATTCTCCGGCCGTAGTCCATGGCCCGGGGACTTTTGGCGACCCCGGCCAAGGGCGCCAGCTTCATCACCGGACATCCCCCGCCGCAGGCATAGCGCCAGGGACAGGCGCGGCACTCCTCCAGGTTGTCAACATGCAAAGCCAACATCGTCTCGGTGAGGGGCCGGCGGTCCCAGGGGCTCCCCAGGGTGCCGAAGCGGTACTTTTCCTGGCCCACCAGGTAAATGCAGAGATAAACATCCCCGTTCACCCGGACCACCGGGGTGGTGCCGGAGGGCGCGGCGCAGGCCGTGATCTGGCGCGCCCCGGGGCGCAACTTCAGGCGGTATTGATTGAAGGGAAACAGATGCTCCTTGTCCCACAAACCGCTGCGGTAAACCTCCGACAATCCAGCGATGAGCCGGTCCGGGTCGGGTAAAAGGTCGTCCGGCAGGAAGGCCGGGTCCGAGTCCACCGGGCACACCGGCACGAAGGCCGAGTTGCTGGCCCCCAGTTCCTTGTGATGCGCCGCGATGTCCAGGAGGCGGTCCTGATTGACCGAGGTGATGGTGGCGCGTAGCGCCACGGGAATGCCGGCGTCCACCAGGCGGCGCATCGTTTTGACAATCCGGGCGTGGGACGGGCCCCCGTGCCGATAGGGCCGGCAGCGGTCGTGGATGTCCGCCGGGCCGTCTATATCGCTCATCACCGTAAAATCGCGCCCCTTGATCTGCTCCACGAGGTCCTTCGGTCCGACGGTCAAGTTGCTGGTGAGGTGATAGGTGATCTTCTTGTCGCTGTATCTCGGTTGGAGTTCGGTCTCGCAGCGCCGCATAACCTCCTTGAGGAGGGGCCAGTTCAACAAGGGCTCGCCCCCGAAAAACGCCACTTCCAGGGCGCCTCCGGGACTGAGTTGTTCCAGGCAGGTCGTGATGCTCCGGAGCGCCACCCCAAGGCTCATCTTCGAGAGGCCGTGCTTCCGGTAGGACGCCGCCCCGTTGAGACAATAGATGCAGCCCAGGTTGCACGACTCGGTGAGCAGCAGGTAAGCGGTCATCCGGTCCAGACGGCGGGGGGCAGCCGCGGCCTCAATCTCGGACTGGTCAAAGCGCTCCTTGTCCGCGGCGGTGTCGATGAGAATGCGATGGTCCCGCAACATGTGAATCAGGTCGACGTCTTGGGGGCAGGCGGACGTGAGTCCTTCCAGGCTCAGCCCCGGCGCCGCCGCGGACAGAACGCGCCGGACCCGCTCTTTGCCTCGGGCCACGTACAGCGGGCGCATGTAGAAGGAGTTGACCAACAGCAGTTCGTCGGAGCCCCTCTCCAGGTCGATCAGATTCCTCGTCACGGCAAGGGCGCCGGCAGGACTCATCTGGTTCACGTTATTTTCTCCTTGGTTAGGAAGACCATGGCAATGGCCCGAGGGGGCCAGGCGTGGGCAGAAAGCCTCGGGGCCGTTCGTCTGAGGCAGGCGATGGTCGGCGCGGCAAGGCTCCGGGAAGTATTGCTGAAGCCGCGCCGAAATACCCGGACGGGCAAGCCCCGAATCCTCCCCGGGAGCCGCCTTTTTTCCTTAAGTTGACCGAGGCCTCGTCTTGTTTCACCGGGGGCAAGGGGTTTTTCCTGGCCCCTGTGGAAAAACGGGGTTTTCGGTAACGGGTGGCGGGTGTCGCAGGAAAACCGGGCAGGCGCGCCCCGCCATGGATGAAGAGTGGAGCAGAGGGAGGGTGACATTTCTGTAAATAGAGCTTCCCGAGGTTTCATGGAGATCGTGAAGGGCAATGAGCAATCCCCCCTACCGGGGGCCGGTACGGGGGGATTTCGTCAACCGATAATTGCTGAACCAAGCATCGGCTGCCCGGGCCGAGCCGGGGCACGCGGTGGAGGCTCCATGGAAAGACCGGATTAAAACAATAACCTTAATCAAGCCGGTCTGCGAAGGAGACTCTGCGTCGCCCGGGCAGCCCTGGGGCGCCGGCCCGGCCCCCCCGGTCCGCGCCCCTTTGCCTGCGGTCCGGCAAAGGGTTCAGGTCCAGGCCGTTAGCAGGCACAAGGAACGGTGGTATAGCTGGGGCAAGGCGAACAACCGTCGGCGGCATACGTGCCGGTGTCCTGGTCCCAGGACAGGTCGTCGCACAAGGACAGGATGGTGTAAGCCTCGTCCTCCAGGATCATCTTCCCGGGCGCTTCCCGGCCAACGACCTTTGACTTGTGAATAATGGCTTCCATGGCTTTCTCCTCCCGACATTAACCTTAGCTGAGATTATGCGGCAACCTTGGCCACCGCAGTCAAAAATGGTTTTTGGAAACCTCTCTCACCGAGTTAACCCCGGCAAGTTTTCTCTTCTGTAACTGCGTTATCGGGCGCCAGCGATGATCGCATAAATTTTTATCACGTTATCCAACAACCATCTGGATAGAGTTTTGGCATACCTGCCCCTCAGAAATGTGGGTTATTTTACGACCGCCTTGATCCCTTTACATGGCCTGCCCCTGACATTGGTCTGGGTCAGACACCAGACACCTCGGGGCTGGCCCCCCCAGTCAATGTGATCTCGCCAGAAATTTGGCGATTTTCCGGGAGGATTCCCAATCCAAGCCCAATTTGCAGGGGTTCCGAGATACGAATCATATCAATAAATTAGCGGAAGGGCGGATAGTGGCAAGCAAATCCGCTATTCTCGGTAGCCCTCTTCAAAGCAAAATCATTTCAACAGAGTTGAGAGCCAAAGATTCTTGCAAGGCCCGGAGATGGGATGTACATGTAGTCTTGGCATTTCCTCTGTCGCACCATTATGGGGTGGGGCTGGGTTGGGCCCCTTAAACTTTACAGCAGTGAGGCATCTGGGGTTTAATGGGCAGGTATGCCCAACTTATTGGAAAAATTACTATGCCCTGCTTATCGGTTGACAAATTCTTTGAAATTTGTGCTACCATGCCTTTCACGAGACAATTCGGCTAAAAAAGAGGAAACTTGTTTGAGGTTAAACTCGGTAAGTGGGCTTCCCAAAACCATTTTAGCACTGCGGCGGGCAAACCTGCCGCATAATGTCGGTTCATAATCTCAGTCAAAATAGTTAAGGAGAGACCATGAATAATTTAGGTGGGCTACTTATTGGCAGGGCGCTGATATTTCTACTGTCACTTTTCCTGGCGACTCCCCTGTTGCTTTCGAGTACCGCACAGGCTAAAATCTACGACGACTTCAGCGGTACCACTATCGACCCCGCCAAGTGGAACCTTTCGGTTAATTCTGGCCCGCCGGGCCAATTCTGGCAGAATAAAGGATTGTATTACTCCGGTTCAACCGGCAATGGCGATTCAAGTCTGACCTCACCCAAATCCATCAAAGAGATTTCGGGTGCGAGTAATTTCGTGGTAACCGTGCAGTTCAGAGAGTTTAGCAGCACTACGAGCTACCCCCCGGATTACGTTGGTCCATCTTCTCAGTTCCGTGTCACGATACACCCTCCTTCGACCCATGATACGGTCGCTGTTTTCCGAGCCGTTACCCCTATGGGCCCCGTGGATGGTGCTGAGCACCAGTTCTGTGCTATCTACCAAAATATAGACACCAACGAGTTCCACGGTTATGTTCACAAGAACACCTCCGCCACCTCAGGGCAACTCAGGCTCTCCTTAGCCGGCGGTGTGGTTACCGCTTCCTACAATGAAACCCTCGACCCGAAAACTGGGTGGCAGCAACTTGCGACCTTCACCCCCTCATGGGGATCGGACTCCCCTATACTGATCCTGGGCGGCACGGATGCAGTTAATGGAACTACCACATTCGAGGTTGACAAGGTTTCGATCACATCTTCTTCCATGCCTCCTTTGTTGCTGCTTATCGATTAGGCACCCTCATGGGCAGAGTCAGTTATGACCTTGCCGTTTGCTCAACTTTAATAGGCAAATGGTGGTTATCGGGTTACGTTACGACTGTATCTTATAAAGTGCCATATAATCCCCCATAACAGGGAACCATCGTGAGAATCGAAGTTGCTGGCGGCCCCCCAACGGGGCGAGGATGAAAATTACGGGCTAAGGGCGAGGTGTCGTGAATTAGAATAGCAAGTTGCTGCTATGATTCGAAACTTATCACGAAGCCGAAAATTTTCGCTATCCGCAGCATATCGATACAGTTAGCCCATCATTGAAGGCCCCGCTCGGTTAAGGTCCGCTTGATATATCCCCATGACGGCCCCACCCAGGTCTGATATTCGAATTATATCTTCGATTTTTGCCGCTAAGACGATAAGTGCCGAGTGTGGCAAGCTGTACATTGGCTCCCACGCCAATTTAATATTTGGTACAATTACCAGGGTCGGGTCGGTGAACCTATCTTGGCCGGCGAGTGGCTGAAAATCGGCGCCATGACCTTGACGGTCATCAACCTGGTGGATATCCATAAACGGGTAATGAGGATAAGGATTGGGCCTGAAACGACCTGATATCCTGAAAGAGTAAGACGGTTTTACCGGGAGGGAGCGATGAACAAACGGCTTCATATGGCGGTTTTTCTCAGTTTCGCCTTTATCCTGGCGCCCATCTGGCACAGTGCCACGGGTGCGGCTATCAAGGATACGGAATCTGCATCCCATGCGGACGAAGCTGCCTCCGTGCAAATAGTCAATACTTACCAGTATCCGGGCTACCGCCTGGTGCAATTCAACTTGGGAGTGTTGTCCCACTATTCCTACATGCTCATAAGCGGCGGTCAAGCGTTGGTGGTGGATCCGGACCGGGATGTCTTCGCCTATCTTGCTTTGGCGAAAAAGGAAAACCTGAAAATCAAAGGGGTCTTTCTGACCCACAACCATGCAGATTTCGTGGCCGGGCACTTAGAGCTGGCCAAAGCCGCCGGCTGTCCCATCTATGCCAGCGCCAAGAGCGGCGACCAGTTTGCCCACCAATCCCTCAAAGAAGGCTCCAAAATCGAGGTGGGGGATGCCGTGGTCAAAATCCTGGAGACCCCGGGCCACACCCCTGACGGCCTCTGCGGCCTGGTAGCCCCGAAAAAGCAACCGGATAAGCCCAACCTCATCCTCACCGGAGATGTGCTGTTTATCGGCAGTGTGGGCCGTCCCGACCTCATGGGAGGCACGGCCTCTGCCGCGTCCCTGGCTTCCCAGAGCTACGACACCTGGACCCGGAAACTGAGCAAACTCCCCGACAATCTCAATATCTTCCCGGCCCACGGCGCCGGCTCCCTCTGCGGCGCCCACTTGAGCGACGAGCCCACCTCCACCCTGGGAGCCCAGAAGATCGCCAACCCGTATGTGAAACACAAAACCCGGGGAGGATACATCGCCGCGGTACTGGAGGGGCTGCCGGAAGCGCCCCAATATTTCAAGCACAACGCCGCCCTGAACCAGAAGGGCCCGGAGCTCATAAACTGGGAGGCAACACCGGTACAGAAAAAACCCGACCAGGCCCTGACCAACCCGAGCCGCTTTTATGTGGTGGACCTGCGGAACGCCAAGGAATATGCTGCGGGCCACATCCCGAATTCGGTGAACATCGCGGTGCGGGGCAGGCTGGAGACCTGGGTAGGGATTATGGTCCCTTGGGGAAGCAACCTGGTGCTCTGCGGCGACCCCAAGGACCTCAAAGAAGCGGTCTACCGGTTGCACCGGGTGGGCTACCGGGCGGAAATCATCACCCCGGAGGCCTGGAAAAAGGCCGGATTGCCCCTGGCCAAAAACGAAATGATCAGTCCTCGGGACCTGTATGCCCAGATGCAGACCCCGGATAGCCCGGTGGTGGTGGATGTGCGTCTGCCCACCGAATGGATGGGCCTGCGCATCGGCACGGTGGTCAACCTGCCCCTCAACCACTTGGCCGAACTGGCTCCGGCCAAGCTGGACCCCGAACAGCGGGCGGTGATGGTGTGCAATTCCGCTTTCCGTTCCAGCCTGGCGGTGGGGATTATGGAGCGCCTGAACTTTAAAAAAGTGGCCAGCCTGGACGGCGGCAGCGAGGCCTGGATTGCCGCGGGTCTCCCCACCTTTGGGCCCGAGGCCCGGCCGGCGGCGGCAATGGCGCCGGCGGCCAGCCCGACGCCGACCCCGGCCCCGGCTCCCAAGCGCGACATTAAGCTGCCGGAGCGCCTGTCGCCCGCGGCACTCAAACGCCTCATCCTCGATTTACCCAACAGCTTTGAATTGGTGGACATCCGGCCGCCGGAGGCCTTCACCGACTATCATCTGCCGGGCTCCCGCAACGCCGACATTGACGATGTTATGAAAAACCCTGCCTATCTTTCCGGGTCCGTGCCTCTTATCTTGGTGGACCGGGACGGGTCCCTGGCCATGGCTGTGGGTGGCATCCTGTCCCAAAAGACCGCCCGGCCCATCAGGGTCTTGTATGGCGGTTTGGACGCCTACTGGACGGAATTGGAGCTCAAGGGCGCCGTGCGGGAGACCCCCATTTCCGGGGCTGGTCCCACCGGGGTGCAACCACCGCCTCCGGCAACGCCCCCCGGCGGCCCGACGCCGACGCCGACGCCGCCTCCTGCCCCACCTAAAAAGAAATCGGCGGGGTGCTGAGATGAAATTCGACAAACGCTTATTGCCATTGCTCCGAAAATAAGCTATAATTAACTAAATTAATTAGCTAAATGGAGCAATTATTGTGCAACAAGAAAACTTGAGTCTCCTGGCATTTCAAAAAAGGTTTAGGACCGAAAAAGCTTGTCAGAAA
>JAHIKF010000199.1 GCA_018897875.1 Pseudomonadota bacterium
CCCTCTCCCCCCGAAGCGGGGGGAGAGGGAGTAGGAGATGTCGCCGGGTTTAGTAACCATAAGGCATTAAATCGGTTCAACTTTCTCCCCTCTCCCCCAATGGGGGAGAGGGCCAGGGTGAGGGGGAAGTAATCTTTTCGGAGCAAAGAGGACGATAGCAAATTTCTAAACTGTTGGACCACGTACAATGCGCATCCTCCTTTGCGAAAACCAATCCGGACACTGCTGACTTGCCACATCCGTTTTTCATGCTTAATTTTGAATAAAGTTAGCGGCAGTCCCATCACCGGAGGCCGCCTCCAGTTGCGGGAGCGGGGACGGTTGCCGGGTTTAATACCAATTGAACGTCAACCATAGGGTATTGAACTGACGGGAATATTAGCGGGGAGAATTTGGTAGCCGCAGGCTTTAGCCTGCGCCTGCACAGGCGAGACGCCTATGCCACCAAGAAAATGTCCGCAGTCTTCCCCTTTGAATACTCTACCTTGGACATCAAATTGGTTTAAGGACCGGGCCTTAACTCCCGGCCCGTTCGAAAGCGAGGGTAGATAGCATGAAAGTTTTTATGACCGGCGGTACGGGCTTTGTGGGCACCTATCTGTCCCGGGAGCTGGCCCAGGCGGGCCACGCCATCACCATCCTCAGCCGCCGGGCCCAACCCCCGGCCCCGCCCCGGGCCGGCATCAGCTTTCTCACCGGCGACCCCAACCAGGAGGGGCCCTGGATGGCGGCGGTGCCGGAGCATGACTGGATCATCAATCTGGCGGGGGCCTCGATTTTCAGCCGCTGGACCGAAGCCCGGAAAAAGGACATCATGGAGAGCCGGGAGCGCACCACCCGCAATCTGGTGGCCGCCCTGGCCGCAGGGGACCGGCGGCAGCTCTTCTGCAGCACCTCGGCGGTGGGCATCTACGGGCCCCGGGGGGAGGAGGAACTCACGGAAGACTCCCCAACGGAGGCCGGTTTCCTGGGGGAGGTGACCCGTAAATGGGAAGCGGAGGCCCTGAAGGCTCAGGACCTGGGAGTCCGGGTGGTGATCACCCGTTTCGGCGTCGTCCTGGGCCGAGACGGCGGGGCCCTGTCTCAGATGGCGCCCCTGTTCAAGAAATTTATCGGGGGACCCATCGGCTCCGGGGTCCAGTGGTTCTCCTGGATCCACCAGGCCGACCACGCCCGGGCCTTCCGGTTCATCCAGGAAAATCCGCACCTCTCCGGCCCGGTGAACCTCACCGCGCCCTACCCGGTGCGCAACCGGGAACTGGCCCGCGCCCTGGGCCGAGTCTTGCACCGCCCCAGCTTCATGCCGACCCCGGAATTCATGCTGCGCCTGGCGTTGGGAGAATTTGCCGACACCCTGCTCACCGGGCAGAAGGTATTGCCCCAACGGCTGCTGGACGCGGGCTTCACCTTCAAGTTCGCCACCATCGAGGCGGCGCTGAAAGACCTTTTGGGGTGAAAAGGGGAAAAGGCGAAGAGGCGAAAAGGGAAAGACCACCAACAGTTCCCTGGCTTTTCCCCCTTTTCGCCTTTTTCCCTTTTTACCTTTTCACCCAGCTCTTCACCCTACTGCTTCTTAGCCACCAGAATACTGGCGTCCATACCGCTTTCGATGAACTCCGGCGCCGCCAAACCCGCCGCCTGCATCCACTCCGCCACTTCGGTATGCGTGTAGGCCCGGCCCCGGGGGGTGACGGCCAGCATGTGGACCCCGAACATGGCCGCGCCCGGGGGGCTGGCGCCGTCGGGGTTGAGGTAGAAGTCCTGGATGGCCAGGGTGCCGCCGGGGGCCAGGGCCGCCACCGCCTTGGCGATGATGAGCTTGCTCTGCTCCTCGTCGTGGCTGTGGAGGATCTGGGAGACCCAGATGAAATCGTAGCCCGCGCCGATGTCATCCTGGAGGAAGTTCCCCGCCAGGGTGTCCACCCGGTCGGTCAGGCCGTTTTTGCCGATATTTTCCCGGGCGATTTCAATGGGCATGGGCAGGTCGAAGACCGTGGCTTTGAGTTCCGGGTTGGCCTGGGCAAAGATGATGGCATAGGTGGCCGGGCCGCCCCCCAGGTCCAGGAGACGGCGCACGCCGGTGAGGTCCAGCTTGGCCGCCACCTTGGGGGCCAGGTCCCGGGCGATGGCGTGCATGCCCCAGATGAAGGCTCGGACCTCGGCTTCGTCCCGTTCGGGGCGGGCGTCCAGCCACTTTTCCGTTTCCACCGCCGGGGGGTGCCCCGCCAGGACCGTTTCCTTCAGGTCATTCCAGCCCCGGTCCCAGGTGTGCTCTATGTGCTTGACGATGGCCCCCCGGTAGTTTTCCGAGCCCCGCACCAAATAGCGGGAAGCCAGCTCGCGGTTCCTGAAATTGTCCCCGTCCTTGTCCAGGAGTCCCAACCCCACCAGGCCATTCAGAAAGATGCCGGTGGCCCGGGCGTCGGCCTTGAGCCAGTCTGCGGTCTGAACCGCGCTCTTCGGTTCGACCAGAAAATCGAAGACGCCCAGGTCCACGGCCACCATGAGCATCTTGGCGACCTGAAAGCCCCGGGCCATGGACATGATTTCCCCGAAACCGCCCTTAGGTTCCTTAGCCATGGTTTGCTCCCCTTCCCTTCTGCTGCCAAATTTTTGTTCTCATACCAACGATCATTTCCTCACAGACCCAACGAAAGATGAAAAATGGCTGGTGTTGGTGGGGCTGCCGTCCCTGGCCGCATCTCGCTGGCGGGCACGGAGGCCTGCCCCACCGAGCTATTTTCATATAAACGAGCCATTAATCAAACCAGGTTTTGTGGGGCGGATTCAGGTGTCCCTCCGCTTGGTGGCAAACCTGCAGGGGCGCCCCGGCAATTCAACCTGACTTCAAGATCACAACCTTACCGCCATAATTCACGTCTGGTTCCGACTCATTCCGCTTCCGTCGCCTTCTCCTCTTTGTGGTCAAACCGCCTGATCCAGCGGTACACCGGCTCCCGGTAGTACCCCAGGAGCAGGACCAGCACCAGGCACAGTCCCAGGATGACCAGGGTGCTGTAATAGTCGCCCTTGTAAACCTTGGCCCCCTGGAGGTTCAGGAGCAGGGTGCCGGGAATCCGTCCCACCACGCAGATCAGCAGAAATAATTTGAAGGGCATGTGGCTCAGGCCCAGGACGAAGCAGAGGTAGTCTTTGGGAAAGCCGGGGAGGAGGAAGAGAATGAATGCTACCAGGGCCCCCTGGCGTTCCATCAGGAAGTCGAACTTTTGCAGGATTTCCGCCGGAATCCACCGCTTCACATAGTGTTCTTCCAGCCAGCGGGCGATAAAAAAAGCGCCCACCGAGCCCAGAGTCAGGCCGAGGGTGGAATACAACAGGCCCAGGGGCACCCCGAACAGGTAGCCGCCGATGAAACCGGTGGCTTCCCCGGGGATGGGGGCGAAGACCACCTGGAGGGACTGGATCACGATGAACACGAGGGGCGCCAGGGGCCCCGCGTCCTTGAGGATGGACTTGATCCACTTTTTGTCGGCGCAGAGGCCAGTTATAGAGCACACCTGGCCCCACAGGAAGCCGCGATAGAGAAAGGCCCAGAACAACAGCCCCAGGCTCAGAAGGGCCAGAACCAGCAGTCCCCAGAGCCAAGGTCGGTTCTTCGGCGAGAAAATTCCGTTCCCCTCTTCAGTCACTTATCCAAGAACTCCTTATGCACCATCAACCCCGCGCCCTCCGGTATCGGAAGGCAAGCGAGATTCTCTTCGGGTGATTATCCGGCGCCAAAAAGGCTGATCCGCAGAGAGCCGGTAGGCTTTAGCATATCACAACCCCATGGAAGAACACGTTCTATAATTCCTCCAGATGCCAGGTCTTGATCCACTGGTACAAATACTCGCGATATCGGTAGATCAGAACGGCCAATACATAATTGCAGCCTATCAGTCCCACGGACAGCCAATAATTGCCTCTGGCAGCTTCGGCCCCCTGCAGGGTGAGGAGAAAAGTGCTGGGCAACCGGAAGACAGTAACCGCCACGACAAAAAATTTCAACGACAAAGTAGTAAAGCCCAGGACGTAGCTGACAAAATCCTTGGGGACCCCGGGGATTAAATAAATGATAAAAGCCGCCAGAGCCCCTTCCCGCTTCATAAGTTTACGAAAACTCTGTAACTTTTCGGGATCGATAATGCGTCTGAGGTAAGTCCGTTCCAGCCAGCGTCCCAAAAGAAAGGCCAACACCGCTCCCGTGGTGAGTCCGATCATGGAATAAACCAGCCCTAACGGCAGGCCGAACAGAAAGCCCCCGGCGATCTCCAGCGGCACCGGCCAGAACATGGTGAGCACCTGGACAGCCTCAAGCAGGATGTAGATGATCGGGGCCCAATCGCCTGCAGCCCGAAATATGCCGCTTATTTTTTCCTTATCAGAAACAAGCGCATAGTAAGGCTCCATCAGCGGCCACAGATAAATGTACCCCAACAGGGAGAGAATTCCCAGAGAAACCAGGAGGGAAGCGGCCAGGAAGATAAGGTATTCCCTCCGGTTAGCCATGGAGGCACCCACTCCCAGGTATTCGGTGAGCTCAGCAGTCAGGTCATCTTTGACTTCCATAACGCCAGCGGTAACCGGATCCGAATTCACCGCCTCAGATTTCATAATCTCACTCCTTCCTGCCGCGGGAAATGAGGTAACCAGACAAAAAAACTTACCTGATGAGATGACTCCCCTGGCGAGTCCCCCGGCGGAGAAATTCCTCCCGGATACGTTTCAGAACCCGGGGTTTATCCAGG
The DNA here is from genome assembly GCA_018897875.1 of Pseudomonadota bacterium. Taxonomy (GTDB): domain Bacteria; phylum Desulfobacterota; class Desulfobaccia; order Desulfobaccales; family 0-14-0-80-60-11; genus 0-14-0-80-60-11. The sequence continues at coordinate 4,749 of JAHIKF010000199.1, forward strand.
CACCAGGCCGGGGCCACCAGCTCTTCGGCATGCGGATCGCCGGTCAAGCGGTGAATCACCAGTAGGGGCGGGAGCCGTTCGATGAAGTCCACCACGCCGCTGACGTACTGTGCTTCGGTGAGGCAGACGTACTCCCCCTGCTCGTGGAGCCGGGCCAGTCCGGAATCCTTGACGACATAAAGCGCATGGATTTTGACGCCGTGCACCGGCAACCGGGCCAGAAAATCAGCGGTGGCCGCCATCTCCCCGGGGCCCTCTCCCGGCAGCCCCAGAATCACGTGGGCCACCACCGCAAGCCCCCGGGACGCAGCCCGGACCGCGGCCTGGCTGAAGCAGGCCGCGTCGTGGCCCCGGTTGAGGCGCGAGAGCGTCACGTCATGGGCGGACTGCAACCCCAGTTCCAGCCATACCAGCCGGTCCCGGGCGTAGCCGGCCAGGAGGTCCAGGACCTCATCGGCCAGGCAGTCCGGGCGGGTGCCTACGCTCAGGCCCACCACCTGGGGCGGCGCCAGGGCCGCCTCGTAGAGCTCCCGCAGGGTCGTCAACGGTGCATAGGTATTGGAAAAACTCTGGAAATAGGCGATGAACCGGGCCGCCCCGTAGCGCCGGGAGAGGCGGGCCATACCCGCCTCCATTTGGGCCGGGATGCCCTGGCCCCGGCCCCAGGCGCCGGTCCCGGAACCCCGGGCATTGCAGTAGAGGCACCCGCCGGTGGACACCCGGCCGTCCCGGTTGGGGCAGGTCAGCCCGGCATCCAGGGTGATTTTCTGGACCCGTTCGCCGAACCGCCCTTTCAGGTAAGAATTGAGATCCCGGTAGGGAGGATCGGCGGCCATCAGGCCAGGTCCCCCCAGGCATACTGGATCAGGGTAATGGCTGCCAGCGCCGCGGTGGGCACCTTGAGACGGCGAGGTCCCAGGCTGACCACCTGGAAGCCGGCCTCCCGGGCCAGGGCCGCCTCGACGGCAGAAAACCCGCCTTCCGGCCCGATGAGGACCCTGACGTCTCGAGGCCGGGGGAGAAGCAGCACAGAGTGAAGACCCCCACCCCGCTCCTCTTCCCAAAAGATGAGCTTGACTTCCTCCGGGCCGTCCAGCGCCGCGGCAAAATCCCGAGGCGGCTCAATGAAGGGGAGCCTTGACCGCTGGCAGGACTTGATACTCTCCCGGGCCAGGCGCCGCCAACGCTCCCGGCGCCGGGCCGCCCGTTCCGGGGTAAGCCGTTCCGAGCGCTCCGAGATGAAGGGGAAAATCCGGCTCACTCCCATCTCGGTGGTCTGGCGCACCACCTCGTCTACGGCCTCCCCCTTGGCCAGGCCGATCCCCAGGACCAGAGGCAGAGGCGACTCTCCCCAGGCGTCCAGTTTTCCCAGGATGCGGAGCGCGGCCCCCCGGGGTTCCAGGGCGGCCACTTGCGCCGCAAAATTCCCCCCCTCACCGTCGCAGACCTCCACCCGGGCCCCCACCCCCAGGCGCAGGACCCGGGCCAGGTGAAAGGTCTCCTCCGGATCCAGGGTCACCACGTCCTGGTGAAATTGGCGGGGATGGGCGTAAAAGCGGCGCATGATTTGGGTTCTGGGTTCTGGGTTCTGGGGCCAGGCGTCAGTTTTGTATCAACTACTGACCCTTAGCCCCTGGCCCCTGCATCTAACGCCCCTTCAGGGCCTCTTCCAGGGCGGCCACCCGCGCCTCAAGGGCCTCCAGATCCGAGGCCTTGGCCACCTTGATCTCGTCGACGGCGCTTTTGGTGAGTTCCTTGACTTTGGCCACCATGGCCTGCTGGGCCTCCTGGGCCTTGGCCAACAGCTGTTTTACGGTTTCAGAGCTTTCCTGCTGGGTAATTTCACCCCGCCGTACCATTTCCTGGACCAGGGTCTCCACCTTATCCTTGGTGAAATCGAACACCCCGGCGCCAAAAAGCCACGCCTTTTGCAACAATTCTTTCATAACATCTCCATTATCATTAAAGTGCCGGTGATGGACTGCCGTCGGAGAAATTTCCGATAAACCCCCATTGCCGCAATTTATGGGCGCCGGAAAATCAGGGCGCCCCAATCCTCCTGGGTGAGAAAACCGGTCTGGTGCAAGCCCAGCGCCTGGTAGCGGGCCG
>JAHIKF010000200.1 GCA_018897875.1 Pseudomonadota bacterium
AGAGGAACCGCCCCCTGAAGGTGTTGTGGTTGCAATGGTCGCTCCTGGCCTGGGCCAGGTACTCCAGTTCCACATCGGTGGGCGCCGACAGCCCCACTGCGGCCCGCCGGGCCAAGACCTCCGGGCGCTGAAAATAATCGAGGATGACCGGCAGGTCGGCATCTCGTAAGGCCAGGTGGCGCCGCCGGCTCAGTTCTTTAAGCGCCTCCGGCGAGGCGATCTCGAAGGCTTCCACCATGGGGGTGTGGGCCAGTTCCACCCGGGGCAGGATAATCCCCACCCCACGGCCCGCGTCCCAGGTCTGGTGGGAAAATATGCGGAATTCCTGGACCATGTCGTTGGCCAGGAGTTCTTTGGCGAGCTTGGCGACCTGAGGTTCGGTGAGGTCCTCACCGGTGCAGAGGAAGAGCTTGGAGGTATAGACCGCGGCCTCGCCGGGCAGCGGCCGCCCCAGGTAGGCGGCGATGGCTTCCAAGGCCACGCCCCCTGCCGTGTCCCGGACACCGGGCTTGAAGCCCACCCAGATGGCCCAGTTAAAATCTCGGGCCAGAGGTTGAAAGCTGGATATCTGGGTGGTGGGGTGGGTGAAGATGCCGGTGCGGATGGCTTCCAAGGTGGCCTCCGGCAGGTCCACATCCAGCATGAGAACCCGCAACACCCTGACGGCCGTGAGGTCGAGGCCGAAATATTCCCGGGCCTGGCGGCGAACCGCCTCCCCTTCGGCGTCCGCCAAGTCGGAATTCCAACCGATTTCCAGCCGTACTGCCATAGCTCTCCCCAAAAATTCAGTGGATTAATGGAGAAAATATACCACCGGGTGAACCGGATAGAAAGGGTAAGATGTCGGGTATCGCATTTATGCCGATAGTGGGACGCTTCACAATGAATATGGCTTTTAATTTAGGTTTATTCTTCCCCCCTTTTCTAAAGGGGGGTAAGGGGGGATTAAATAAGTGTTTAATAATCCCCCTAAATCCCCCTTTAGAAAAGGGGGACTTAAGACAACCGGCATTCAAGGTAGGGATCGTTTTTTGTCACATAATTTGGGAAGCCTTCCCCTATCCATTGGACGGAGACCAATGGGAACTGACCTTGCCGAACAATCTTGGTCCGCCGCAATAACCCGGGATAATGAACGGCTCGTCAGGCCCCTGGAGTCTTTAATGTCCACATCCCATGCTGAATAACTTGATGATTTTGGCGCCATGGACGCGGTAGGCGTCGACCCAATCTCCTTCATAATAACGTCCGGAAAGCACGATCTCCATGATGCCATCGCCATTGAGATCCAGGACTCCGATGATCCGGTGTTCCGACGGACCGGTAAATTTTTTGGCCTTGGGGTAGTACTCTCCCGCGATAATCCTCGTGACCACCTGGCCCTGAACCACCTGGCGCAGGAACACCAGGGAGTAGTCCCCGGCCCGGGCATCCGGCGTCAAGCCGCCTTCGGGCTTGAATCGTTGATAATTGGTGGCGCTGACCAAAACCTCCTCCACCCCGTCTCCGTCCAGGTCAACCTGGAGCACCTGGGTGAGATTGACCTTGGGGTTGACGATCCCCTGGCTCCTTAAAATTTCGGCCGCCGCCTCTCTATAGACCTGCGCCTCGGGGCTGGCGATTTTGAGCCTCCGGGGCATGCTATTCCAGGGACCAGCCACCGCCACCAGGACGCCGCGGCCTGCCGGGAAGGGCGTCAGCGTCACGTATAACGCGTCGGTACACGCGTCTTCGCCTTTGGCCGGCTTGCCGCCCACGCTGTTGCCGACCTCGCCGGTCAAGGTGTAGAGGCGATAACTCTCGCCTCCCGGGATTAACCCGGCCACGGCCTGGGGTTTGAGCCACTGGCCGCCGGCCGATCCGCCCAAGAGATACCCGGTAGGTTTGCTGTCGCCGAAAAAGTCGTTAAAGGCCACAATGGGGTTAACGGGGGCGGCCATGGCGGGGCCGGAGTGCGTCGAGAGGCCGAGCCCCAGAACCATGATCGCCGCTAAGGTGAGCCTGCTGATTGCCATTGCTATCCCTACTTACGACTCTGTCCCGAAAAGCTTCTGGTGGCACCGGCATCTTGCCGGTGCGGCGCACAGGCTGGAAGCCTCTGCCCCCAAAGGCGGCCGGCGGGACGCCCGCCCTACGGTGGACCAGGAGCAATCAAGCGGCCGGCGGGCGATAGCGCCCACGCTCCAGCACGAAGTGTCACCCGTGGGGGGCTAATTCTTTTCGCCGCTTATGGCGGAGAATCGGGGCAGGATATTTCTTTGGGTGTCCTCCAGAATATCTGCGGCGTCCCTGCCGGAGTGGGCCGCCGACACCCCTACCATGACGAGATTATCCACAAAAATCTCTCTGGACCCGCCTTTCCAGGGGACCGCCACGGTCCGGGTGACGGCAATGACCGCCATATAGGGATCCCCCGGCAGGTTTTCGGAAGAGATCCGGAGCACCAGGCGGGGGATGTCCGAACTACTGAGCCTGAAGGTATCGGAGCGGTTAATCCGGTTTTTTAGAGACTCGACAAAAGTTTGGCCGATGTTAATTTTGCCGTCCGCCAATTTGACCTTCAGTTCTAAGGGAATCCGTTGGTCAGCTTGTCCCCAGATAAGGGTCGGAAAGCATATTCCCGCCACCATCAGCCCGAGCAACAGGCGCCTTGGCCAAGCCGGGAACTTACGCTTACTATGTTGCATCTTCTGCATCCGAGCCCTCCGGCTTTATCAGGCTGCAGGGGCGACCGACTACCTCGCACTCGTCAGCTTCCGGAACGGAGGCGGTCAATGAGCCCGGTGGTGGAATAGCCCGGCACGAAGGGGAGGGGCACTACCCGGCCGCCCCGGGCCAGGACCACTTCCCGGCCCACAATCTCGTCAAGTTGGTAGTCGCCGCCTTTGACCAGGATGTCGGGGGTGAGGAGCGTGATGAGGGCCAGGGGCGTGTCTTCGGCAAACAGCACCACCCGGTCCACGCAGGCGCACGCCGCCAGGACCCGGGCCCGGTCGCCTTCCGGGGTGAAGGGGCGGCCGGGGCCTTTCCCCAGGCGCTTAACCGACACGTCGGTGTTGACCCCCACGATGAGACCATCCCCCAGGGAGCGGGCTGCCTCCAGGTAGCGCACGTGCCCCACGTGCAACAGGTCGAAGCAGCCGTTGGTGAAGACCGCCAGCTTACCCTGCCCCTGGAGGTCCTGGACCCACCGGGCCGCGGCCTCCCAATCCACCACCTTATGGCTGGTGCTGCAAGCGGTCATAAATTCTCATTGAACTTCTGGTTCCCAAGCTCCTGCTTGGGAACCAGGCAGATTGGTGGTGCGCAGAGCGCACCCTACACCAATTGTTTTTCGCCTTTTCCCCCGGCTGTTCAATCATGGCTTACCCGCGCCACGGTGAGGACCTCCACCCGGCGGGCCCCGGCCTTACGCAAGACCCTGGCGCACTCTTTCACCGTGGAGCCGGTGGTATAGAGGTCGTCGATGAGCAGCACGCTTTTGCCCTTCACCCGGGCCGGGTCGGTTACGGCAAAAGCGCCTTTGACGTTGTCCTGACGCTCCTTGGGGTTGAGGCCCACCTGGGGCGGGGTGTGGCGCGTCCGGATCATCGCCTCCCGGACCACCGGCGCCCCGGGGAAGGTCTGGGCCAGAAGCAGGGATTGGTTGAAGCCCCGATTTTTAATCCGTTTCGGGTGCAGGGGCACGGGCGCCAGGAGATCGGCGGCCGCCACCAACTCCAGGCAGAGCGGCTGCTTCAGCCAATGCTGCATCACCGGGAGCAAGGCCATCTGGCGGGAGAACTTGAAGCGGGTGATGGCTTCCAATACCGGCCTTTGCTTGAGGGCATCGACTAACGGACCCTCGTAAATAACCGCGGCCCGAGCCCGGGTGAAGGGGGGCGGGTCCGCCTGGCAGTCCCCGCAGACGCGGTCGGGGCCGTCCCGGGACTCAAACACCCGCCCGCAACAGGTGCACAGGGGGCTGGCCACCCACTTAATCTGGGCCTCGCAATCCGGGCAGACCGCCACCGCGGCCGTCTCCCCCACCGGGACGCCGCAGAAGAGACACATCCGGGGCAGGAAAAACTCCAGGAGGCTGGCGCCGAAATATTTAAGCCAAGCCGGCGGGACCATCGCCATTATTCTGCCTACATGCACAAAAATTGACTTTTGTTCCAACTTAGCAGAGAAACCGGACAATGTCTAAATCTAATCAGGACTGAACTTGCGAAGCATACCATCTGAAGACCTCTGCGAAACACCGTGTTGTCATCCTGAGCAGAGCGAAGGATCTCTTAATTTTCTGGTACTTATGAGATTCTTCGGTCGCTCCGCTGCCTCAGAATGACAAGTGAGGGGACTTTTGCTGAGGTCTCAACTCGCATCACCCTGGTGTCTGGTGTATCGTCGCAGGATTATTTTACAGAAGCTTGGAGGTTTTTCTCCCTCACCCTTGATGGGCATAAGCGCTAACTTAAGAGAGGGTATGGCTTTTAGATGGCTTTTGATTTATCCATTTGTAACAACTACTTACGCGGAGGTTCACGCAAATCCAACGAGATTTGGTGCCAATTTTTCCACCTCAATCAGTAAAGTGCGCACTAGTGCCTCAGGATTGTCAAACTGGCGATATCTCTGGATGGCCCCCA
>JAHIKF010000201.1 GCA_018897875.1 Pseudomonadota bacterium
CACGGTCATGGACACCCCCTGCTCCATCAACCGGTGGCGGTTCCTGATTTGGGAAGCGGCCATAAGGCCTTTCACCATCAAAGCGGGGTAGCCGTCGATCAACTGGTACAGGTCATGTCCCTGGCTCGCCAACTCCGAGAGTGCGACGGTTATCGCTAAGGGGTGGCTTCCGGCCCGATCAGGACTCCCATCTGACTCATGATCAGGCCGAAGGCGTTTTTTAGGTGGTCAATGTTCATCCTCAGGACCTTGACCGCCAGTTGCATCCCCAGGCCCAGGTCAAGCTCCTCGGCCTGCTCCCGGTCAATCCTCAGGGTGATAGCCAGGAACTCCGGGAGCCGGGGCAAGATCGTCTGGATGATATCCTTGGCAGCCGCCAGCCCCTGACTTTCAAAAAGCTCCCCCAGGTTGTCCAGGGTGACGCCCTGGTTCTTAAACTCCGCCACCAGGGCGTCCAGGATGGGCATCACCAAAAGGAGCTGCTTGATGGTCCAGGGCTTGACAGAAAAGCCGTTTATCTGCTCTTCAGCCAGGTAACTCCCCAGAACCTGATGGTCGGTAATCTCATCGGGCATAACTCACTCCTCAGGCGACGTTTTCATAGCTCTTGTAGTACCCCAAGGGCGCCAGGGGAGTGTTGGCGGTATCGTCCAGGGCCTCCAGGGTCATGGGGACCTCCAGCCACTTCTTGTCGTCCAGGCCGATGCCCCCGTTGGGCTTGAGGATGCACTTGGGGATGTTCACATCGAAGCGCAGCCCCCGGCCGGTGTCCGGATGCACCTCCAGGCGGGCCGCCCCTTCGATAAAACTCGACCCGGCGATGGCAAACCGTGCGGACGCCCAGGTGACATAAGTAAAGCTCACCTTCACCTCTTCGCCGTCCACCAACTTCCCGCCGGAGAGCCGGCCGATCCGGCCCGGGAGTCTGCCGTCCTCAGCCGCAAGGCCTGCGTCCAGCACATAGTCGGTGTTTACGACACAGTTCTGCCGGAAACAGTTCACCGTGGCGGGGGTGGCCACCGCGGTGGCTTTCGCGCTGATCCAGTAGAGACTGTGGCTGTTCACCGTAGTCTTGGCCCAGTCTACCGGGGGCGTGAAGGTGATGGCGCCGTCGGAGTCTAAGCCGTCCCCGGCGCCGGAGGTGACCAGTGCCTTCCACTCGTCTCCGTCCCAATATTCCCAGACCAGACCGGTGTAGGAACCGGCCACCGCCAGATTGGCATAGAGTTCCTTAAACCGGGTGACCTTCCCCAGGTAGAGGAAGTCATTGGCGTCGGTCATGGCATCAAAGGGGGTCCCCGCTTCGGTGTCCGCTTCCGCCGAGTGGTCCACGAAGGCTGCGCCGTTGTAGAGGAAGACCTTGTCCAGGAACTGCCGCACCGTGACGCCGGAGAGGCCATAATACTGGCCCACCGAGCGCAGGACCATGCCGGCCAGGGCCAGCTTCAAATCGGTGACGATGCCGGTTCCGGGGCTCAGGTTCTCGATGTTCCCGCCCTTGAAGTAATATTTGAGGTTCTCGATTACCGGCTCATCGAACTTGAATTTGAGCGTCAGCTTCTCTTCCAAGACGATGACCTTGTCCTTCAGGCGCTTGCCGGAGCGGTTGCTGAAGTGCTCCAGCTCCTCGGTGCCGCCCTCGATGTCCACCTCCGTGATATTCCCCAGATCCCGTTCTCCGGCCCCGGCATCGAAATAGAGTTTGACGCCCCCTGGAACGGTGTAGTTTTAACCACTTGCAGGTACAGGCATGGCTTACCCCTCCTTAATAGGTGGTGCTAAAGGCATCGCCCCAGGCGTGCGCATAGGTTAAGGTGAAACTCATGAAGAGCACTCCGTACTGGTCATTGGGAAACTCCTTCCAAACCCGCTCCTCCTGGAGTTTCTCCACCAGCCCCTGAAGCTCGCTGGTGCCGAGCAGGGCGTTGTGGATCGTCCCCTGGAGGTTGTCGGCCACGTCATTGAAAGAAGCCGCTCCCGCAGGGCTCAGGCGGATGAACACGGCAACGTAGAGCTTGAGCGTTCCCATCGCCAGGCGGTTGCGCTTATCCCGGGTCTCCTCCTCGTCCCAGAAAAACAGGGCCGGGAGCTTTACCCGGTCCAGGTCCGTGGGGCTGCCCTGCCAGCGATGCACCGAGCCGATGCTTGCAACGGCTCCGAATACCCCGGCCAGCTTCTGCATCGCCTGAACTTTGATGCTGTCGGCCATCAACCCACCTTCACGATCTGGGACAAGTCAGCCAGAAATTTTGGTTTGGCCCAGTCCAGCAAGTGCTCCTTGGGGTGAATCCGCCGGGGCACCACCACCGACCGCTTCAAAACGAAGAGAGGAATCGGGGTCTTGCTTTGCGTCGTCTTGGTCCCCCCGGAAAACCCGAAGATGATCCCTTTGGCGATAAAGGTGGGGCCCCAGATACCGGATAGGGGGCCGCCCCGAGCCACCCCCGCCGCAGTCTTGGCTGCCGCCAGCGGGATGGCCAGAAATTTTTTGTTCTTGGGCCGGATGGTCACCTGGCTGCCCGCCGGGCCGATATGGGCCCAGGCATACTCAGCCCCAAAGGATAAGCCGCCCGTCACCTTGCTCCCTTCCATCTTCACCGGCAGAGGGCGGGTGGCCCGGGCCAGGGTGCCGGTGCGCCGGCCCAGGCGGTCAGAGGTTCTCCCCCCCGTCAGGTGCCGGATTATCACTTGCTGCCAAAGCCGGACAGAGTGCTCTTTGACCACCTGCACCACCTTGGGCGACAGGAGTTTGATGATCTGGTCCAGGGTTATGACCGGGTTCTTAGCCATGAGGTCTGATCCGATACCGATTCAATACCGCCTTGACCGAGGGGAGAAACTCCCCGGAGCTCACCTTCTGGATGGTGCCGTCCGGAAAACTCACTGACTCCAGGCCAACGTCCTTGCGCCGATTGAAGTCGTAGGCCACCTGGGTTCTGGCCGCCATCTCCAGACCGTCGGGAGGCGGGTTGTAGCCCTCCGGGGGCTTTGGCCCAGCGTCAAAGACGAAATAGCCCCCGGTGTAAGTCACTTTCAGGGCTTTAGGGCCATAGGGCCAGGCCCCGTAGCGATAGCCCACCATGCCGGATGCATGAAGGTAGTATTCGCCCGCGTCGATGAGGTCGCCAGACGACCACTCCCAGGTGTCCGAGCCGTAAATGGAGCTGATGCTCCCTACCACCGGCAGGCCCCTGAGATAGAGATACCGCCCGCCGCCATCCTGGTACTCCACCCGGGACTTGTTTTCAAAGTCCCGGTTACAGTAGGAGGCGCAGCGCTCCGACACGGCCCCGATTAATTCGTTGATGAGACCGTCCCAGTCCGTCTCCGACAACTCCAGCAGCGTTTTCACCTTGGCCAGGGTAGTCAGGTTCACGGCTTCCTCTCGCGCTTACTTCTTCACCGGAGGCTTCTTGATCATGCGGTCCTGGAGTGGAGCCTCCACGTCCTTGGTTACCGGTTTCGGTTCCTCTTGC
>JAHIKF010000202.1 GCA_018897875.1 Pseudomonadota bacterium
ACGCTCAAGCTGTATGTTGCCGTGTTCATCCGTCTGAGCCCTGCGGGAGCGGCTTCATTTAATGATGTTGCCGACAACCTCCAGGGGACGATCCACAACGCCCTGCTCGGCACCAGCGAGCTTAAAGGGCTGGTGGAGAACCTCCAGGAGGAGCGGGTTTGGAAGGAGTTTCCCAACGACCAGTACGGGGTTCTCTTTATGAGTTTCACCGTAACCTATGCGCACGCCTGGGGCGATGCCTTTAGCACCACCTATTAAGGAGGAATAAACCATGGCAGTTCCTGCGAATGTTGAAAACTACACCGTCCCAGGAGGCGTCAAACTTTTTTTCGATGCCGGGACCGGAGAACGGGACCTTGGGAACATCACGGAAGTGGACATCGAGGGTGGCACCGAGGAGCTGGAGCACTACAGCAACCGCTCCGGCAAGCGCCTGAAGGACAAGGTCATCGTCCTGGAAGAGAAGCTGATGCTCAAGTTCAAGTTTGACGAGCCGGTGATCGAGAACCTGAAGTACTACTTCAAGGGCGGGGCCATCGAGAACCTGAGCCCGGGGACCGCCGCCATCGTTGACCAGGCGCTTGTCCTCAATGGGGTGGTCCTACAATCAGTGGGCCAGTATTATGGTCTCTCCGGCGTCACGGTGCGCCAGTTCCTGAACAAGGTCTTCGTCTACGACGGGGCGGCCTATACCGACCGCTCGGCGGAGGCCGACACCCTGGCCGGCACCCCCTTCACCACCCTTACCGATGCGAATGACGTGCTTTATCTGGGCAAAGACACGCCGTTCAAGGAGGTGTACTTGGACTTTGCCGTTCACGGCTCATACGGCGCCGTGGTGGTGGAATACTGGGATGGGAACTCGTGGGAGGCTGTTACCGGCCTGGGTGGGGCTGCGGCGGCTCTGGCGGCGGACGGGAAAATGCAGTGGACCCTGCCTGTCGACTGGGCCGTAACCACCATCAACGGCTATTCCGCTTATTACCTCAAGATCACGGCCACCACTCCCTGGACCACCCCGGCCACGATCAACCACATCCGGCAGAACTGTGTCGCCAACACCGACTACGTGCTGGACGCAGGCGCAGCTGGTGAAGATGGCCGGATCCCTGGCCGGATCGGCCGGCTGGTCGCGGGTATGCTGGTGGACGGCGAAGAGGTCAAGGTGAGCTTCACCTACGTCACCTGGGCGTCCGCGCAGTTCTCCATCGCGGGTGCGAGCTTTGTTGAAGGGACGGCCCGCCTTGAGGTGCACCCTGACGCTGGCCGGGGGATTCGCTTTGACGTAGTCCTCCCCAAGGCCATTCTCAAGCCCAACGGGTCCATTGGCCTGGACGACAAGAAGTGGCTGGAGGTGCCCATGACCCTGGAAGCCATGGACAACAGCGCCCTCACCCCCCTGGCGCCCTTGGGGTATTTCAAGAGCTATGAGAACGTCGCCTAAGGAGGGTGGCTTATGTCCGAGCAGATTACCGATAACCAGGTGTTGTCGAGCTACCTGGCTGAAGAGCAGGTGAACGGCTTCACCGTCAAACCCTGGACCATCAAGCAGCTCCTTTTGGTGATGCCCATCCTGGACGCCCTGGTGGCGGAGTTTAAGAACCAGGGCGTCACCCTGGACAACCTGGGGGAGATGTTCGAGACCCATGGACTGGCAGCAGCCAAGGACATGATCCAGGCGATCTTGCCACGGCTCCCGGAGTTCCTGGCCATCGCCCTGAGGATTGACCGGGAGCAGGCCGAGGAGCTTGACCTGGGCCTGGGGATGCAACTGGCGATCAAGGTCCTGAGGATGAACATTGACCATCTAAAAAACGCCTTCGGCCTGATCATGAGCCAGGTGGGAGTCCTGATCGGGCCGGAAGCCACAAATTAGCGATAACCGTCGCCCTCTCGGAGTTGGCGAGCCAGGGACATGACCTGTACCAGTTGATCGACGGCTACCCCGCTTTGATGGTGAAAGGCCTTATGGCCGCTTCCCAAATCAGGAACCGCCACCGGTTGATGGAGCAGGGGGTGTCCATGACCGTG